>JAWXBN010000051.1 GCA_034440155.1 Verrucomicrobiota bacterium
AGCCTGCCCCTGGGCATTAAGAAGGCGCGAAGGCAAAAAGGCCATGCACAGGAGGCTCAACGGGCAAAGGGCGATGAGTAACGCCCGGAAAAGTTCTATATTTTGGAATATCATATTTTTCTGTTCTTTCTTTCCCCCGACACTAGAAAAAATTAATCATTCAATCCAATATATGTTATTTACATTTTTGATATATATAATATATCGATCACATGTCTTTCCTGAACTACCATCATCTCCGTTATTTCAGAGCGATCGCTAATGACGGTAACCTCACCCGTGCAGCGCAGCGCCTGAATATCTCTCAATCCGCCTTGAGCATCCAGCTCCGCAAACTCGAAGAAAGCCTGGGGCAACCACTCTTTGAAAGGAAAAATAAATCGCTGATCCTGACAGAGGCTGGCCGTATCACCCTTGATTATGCCGAGTCCATTTTCCTCGCGGGGGAGGAGCTCATGGACACCTTGCATCACCGTGATGCCGGCAGACGCCAGATCCTCCGGATAGGTTCGGTCACCACCCTGTCACGGAATTTCCAGATCGGTCTCCTCGCGCCCTTCATCGACAAACCCGGCACGGAACTCATCATCCGCTCGGGGAACCTGCGCGAACTCCTCATTCAACTCGAAGCCCACACGATCGACCTGATCCTTTCCAACCTCCCCGTCCACCGGGACTCGAATACACGCTGGCACAGTCACCTCATCGATGAGCAGCCCGTCAGCCTCGTGGGTCGACCCGGGAAATCCTCAAAAAAATTCCGGTTCCCAGATGATCTCAGCACAATTCCCCTGAATCTCCCGGGGCCCGAAAGCAATATCCGGGCGGCTTTCGACCTCCTCCTCAGCCAAGAGGGGATCCGCCCCATCATTGCCGCCGAGGTCGACGACATGGGCATGCTCCGAGTCATGGCGCGGAATTCCAATGCCCTCACCCTTGTCCCCCAGATTGTGGTGAAGGACGAACTCACCCAAGGACTCCTGACGGAATGGTACCGTTTCCCCCAGATCAAAGAAAGTTTTTACGCCATCACCCCAGACCGTAAATTTCCCAATCAACTCGTCAAAGACTTGATCGCCCCCCAAACCAAAAAGTTTGCCCAGTCAAAAAGCTCGGTCAAAATTAAATAAATCGACCGAGCAGGACGCAATCTCGGGGGAGAGACATTCTTCTAAGGGTAAACCACACAACTTACCACGAGTTCCCAGTAAAGGGTGATTGTGGAGCGATTTGTTTTCTGGGCGGATATTTATTTTAGTTTTCCGGATTTCCACTTCGTGACGAGTGATTTCCAGATTTTATCGGTTTCTTTGCGCAGGAGACAGGCATCCTTGTAAACGTCGGGGAATGTGCTCAATCCGTAACCGCTCCCGAAAGGTCCGAACTCCGGACACACATAGAGGGTGGCACCGGCTTTAGCTTGTGGGCCTTTGATCCATTCAGTGAGCAGGTCATTGACAAATTCCAGATAAGCCTTACCATCATTAGTCAGAACCCCTTTGCCATTGCTCAAGGGGACTTGGCAATGGTGCCCATTAAACGGGCGGAGGTGGAGCTGGAGGGAGGCCTGGGTCAGATCGACATGATCAACGAGGAGACGGTTACGGTAAGGAGGACTGATGTGTTTGACCACGGCAAAGTGGGAGAAATCGAAACATAAATTAATGCGTTGGCCAGTCTTTTGTTTGTAGAGCCTGGCGATCTCGTAGGTTTTCTCGGGAGTTTCTGTACAGGTATCGCGGTGCACCTCCAAGTCCATGATCTTATCGAGCCCGAGGGTCTTTGCGTATTTGACCATTTCGATCCAGACTTTCACGGCTTCTGCCGGAGTGGTGTCGTGGTCACAGGCTTGGACATTGATACGGGAAGGTTTACATAGGACAGCGGCATTGAGGCGGTCCTGATAAGTTTTCAGGCTGCCGTCGATATAAACCACACAATCCAAACCGGCCTTGCGGGCGATTTCAGCGACTTCAGGGGAGGCGCCGATGCCGGCGGTGGTGAACCCCTCCTCTTTGATGATCTTGCAGCGTTGCTCTTCAGACCAGGGTTTCTTCTCGTTGGGATAATTCCATAAGGTCCAGAAATTCATGAATTGTTTTAAGACGGGAGTTTTTTGAGTGGCCATAATTAGAATATTTTTTGTTGGGTTGATAAAAAAAAGCCCCGCTATCAAAAGCGGGGCTTATCATAGAGTTCTTTATTTTAATTTACCGCTTTTGAAAGCAGTGAGATGCTTTTTCCAGATTTTATCTGTTTCCTTGCGCAGGAGGCAGGCATCTTTCCAGACATCGGGGAATGTGGTCAGGCCGTAGGCACTACAGCGAGGCCCAAACTCCGGACACACATAGAGGGTGGCCCCGGCTTTGGCTTGTGGGCCCTTGAGCCATTCGGCCAGCAGGTCGCTGACGAATTCGACATAGGCTTTACCTTCCTCGGAGATTTTACCTTGTCCATTTGTCAGGGGTACCTGGCAATGGTGACCGTTGAAAGGACGCAGGTGTATTTGCCGCGCAAATTGCGTCAGGTCGAGGCGTTCGACGAGCAAACGGTTTTTGTAAGGAGGATAAATGTGTTTGACCACGGCGAAGTGCGAGAAGTCGAAAGACATCTGGATTTTTTTCTTAGTCTTTTGCTGGTAAAGCTTCGCGATCTCGTAGGTTTTCTCAGGGGTTTCCGTGCAAGTATCACGGTGGACCTCTAGATCAATGATATCAGCGATGCCCAGTTTCTTTGCGTACTCCATCATGGCGAGCCAGACTTTAACGGCATCCTTTGGCAGGGTGTCGTGGTCACACATCTGGACATTTACACGGGCGGGTTTACATTTAGCCGCAGCTTCGAGCTTAGCTTTATAATTTTTCGCATTCGAGTCGATATAGACGACGAGTGCCAGTTTATGTTTTTGAGCGAGTGGCAAAAAGAGATCAGGGTCAGCCCAGATGCCCACAGAGTCGAATCCTTGTTTCTTGGCTTGTTTGAATTTCTCGTCCATCGACCATTCTTTTTTCGTATCATCGATGTCAGGCTGGTGGATCAAAGTCCAGAGGTTTGCGAATTGTTTAAGTACAGGTATTTTTTGGATAGCCATAGGGGGTATGCTTTTTTTAGGGGTTAAAAAAAAGCCCCGTGCAAATTGCTCGGGGCTTTGTGATTAAATTATTTTACTTTTTGTGGAGCGTGCGTCCTTTGAATGTGAGCTCAGCCACACCGGACTTGTCGAGGTCGCCGATACCGAGCTTGACCATTTTGTCGAACTGGGCTTTGGAGGCGACGGCCACGGGGAGATTAAGCTTCGCTTCGGCAGCCAGGGCTAGGGCGATGCCGGAGTCTTTTGCGGCATGTTCGCCGGAGAAGAAACAGCTATGGTCACGGTTCTGCATGTCTTCACCATCCGTGACCAGCACGCGGGAATTTGCTCCGGTCTGGCTGAAGACTTCGCGGACCATGCTCAAGTCGAGCTTCATCGCGTCGGCGAGGCCGAGGCCTTCTGCGAGTCCGGCCGTATTAATATTCATGACCATATTTACGAGGGCTTTGACCTTCGCGGCGTCCCCGGCTTTACCGACGAAACGGCAGATCACACTCATCGCATTCAGGATAGGAGAAACTTTCTCGAATACTTTGACGTCACCACCACACATCAGATAGAGGGTGCCGTTACGAGCTTGAGTAATGGAGGAGGCCATACAGGCTTCGAGAGTTTTTGCACCGGCTTTTTGGGCGGCTTTCTCGACTTCGAGGTGGATAGCCGGGGAGAGGGTGGCGCAATTCACGAATATACGGCTGCGGGCACTAGTCAGGAGATTGTCGCCTTTGGCGAGGAAGATCGAGCGCATCGAGGCGTCATTAGTCACCACGGTGATGATCACATCGGCGGAGGCGCTGACTTCGGAGAGTTTTTCCGGGGCGGCGCAACCGATTTCCTTGGCGAGGGCTTTGGCCCCGACACGGTTCACGTCATAAACAGCCGTGACATTAAATCCGAGGTCTTTCAAGCGGCGGGCCATATTCGCACCCATCCGTCCGACACCGACAAATGCGACTCTGGTCGGGACGAAACGTTTCTCGTCGAAATCAATGACATCCACCATGCGGGAGACTCCACGGATGCCTTTGACGGTACCGGGATAGGTCAGGACAGCTACATTAAAAGCTTTGATATCGGCGGCTTTGGCTTTCGAGTTTTTCTTCACCCATTTCTCGATATCGGCATCGTCCGAGAGGGTGTTGACGGCTTCGATAAAATTATTTTTGCTGATCTTTGTAGTTTTCAAAAACATCCCATCGTAACCACCGCAAAAATTTTTCAGATAATCTTTGGGCAAGGTTCCATCAAGGAACATACGGGCTTTGTCGATGAAGCGTGGCAAGTGGACGTAATTACCGAGGGTTTCTTTCGGACTGCGGGGATATTTCATAACGATTTTGTTTACTCCTGAGTTATTGGTTCAATAAGGAAACTCTAAAACAACCAAAGACGGCGAAAACCGCAAGGAAAAGGTTCGCTGATTTGGATTGAATAGTTTTTAGGCACGGCCGGCAAAAAACGGGTTGTATTTTTTCTCGAGGCCCACGGTCGTCAAAGGGCCGTGACCACAGCAAAGGATCGTATCGTCCGGAAGGGTCAGGATCTTGCGGAGATTATTCTCAAACGCATCCTGGAAACTCACCAATCCCCCACCCATGGAACCTGAAAAAATCGAGTCACCCACGAATGCGTAGGATTGCTCCTCACTCAGGCCATCGACGATATAGGTAATGCCCCCGGCGGAATGTCCCCCCGTTTCCAGCGCGGAGATTTTGAACCGCGCAATTTGCCATGAGTCACCTTGTTTCACGGTAGATTGGACACCCTCGACGGGTTCGCGTTGCCCGATAAAGGCGCGGGTGCAACCGGTTTTCTGCATGAGCCGGTCGATCTCCAGGATATGGTCGCCGTGTGAATGGGTCAGCAGGATCGTGTGGAGCTGGAGTTGATTTTGTTTAATCGTGTCGAGCATACCATCACAATCGGTGCCGGTATCGAAAGCGACGGCCAAATGGCTTTCACGATCCCAGATCAGGTAGGAATTCACCACGATGTCATTTTTATAGGGGGTCGCATACATCGCGAAATCTTGGGCGGTCTCGATCTCGCCGGGGTGCCATGTCTTTAAGGCGCTGGCGACGAGTGCATCGGCATTAAGCTGGGCAACTTGCGCGAGTTTGCGCAGGGAGGCTTCGTCCCCCGGACGGAAATGGCCTTCCTTGAGTTTGGTCACATCAGCCCAGTTCACCTCGGCCTTTTTGGCGGCTTCCTCGTAACCAAGGCCGCGGCCCCGGATGGATTTGGACAGGATATCGTTGTATAAATCTTCTAAAGGGATCATCATATTTTTGATCAAAAACCTTTCGTAACAGAGATGCAACTTGTTTTTGGCTCGGATCCCGCTACAAAATCTCCCTTCGCATGCCTTACCCCATTGAATTCATCATTCTCACCGCCGCAGTTCTTTTGATCATGGGTATACTGGCAAATAATATCTCGGGTAAATTTGGCGTGCCCGCCCTTTTAATTTCCTTGGCGATAGGAATGTTTGCCGGGAGTGATGGCCCGGGCGGGATTTGGTTTGACGACCCTTGGGCCGCACAATTTTTCGGAACCGTGGCCTTAGCCAGTATCCTTTTTTCTGGGGGGATGGAAACAAAATGGCTAGAGATCAAGCCTCTCATGCCCAAAGGTGTGATTCTTTCCACGGTCGGGGTGCTGATCACGGCACTGGTCGTGACAATCGCCTGTTTTTATACGTACTCGATCGACTTTAAAATCGCCTTGCTCATCGGGGCGATTGTTTCCAGTACGGATGCCGCCGCCGTTTTTTCGGTGATGAATGCCGCCAAAGTGAAGCTCAAGGGGCATTTAAAACCGCTTTTAGAGTTTGAATCCGGTAGTAACGACCCGATGGCCATCATGCTGGTGGTGGGCGTCATCGAATGGATCAAAGTCCCGGAAACCACCTTAGCCGCATTCATCCTGATTTTTGTGAAGCAGCTGGGGCTCGGACTTTTCTTCGGACTGGTGATGGGCAAGTTGCTCGTCCGATTCTTGCACGTGATGAAATTTGACTTTTCGGCTCTCTACCCCGTTTTAACTATCGCTGCTGTATTCTTTATTTATGGATTTACTGCGAGCCTCGGGGGGAGCGGGTTTCTCGCGGTGTATGTCGCGGGTATCCTGGTGGGTAATAGCCGCTTCTACATGAAAGCCCCGGTCAAATCTTTCTCCGACGCTGTTTCTTGGTTGATGCAGATTTTAATGTTCTTGATCCTGGGTTTACAGGTCTTTCCGAAACAACTCCCCGGCGTTGCTTGGGAAGGGGTATTCCTCTCGCTTGTCCTGATTTTAATCGCCCGGCCCCTGAGTGTCTTTATTTCCCTCTCCCCCTTCCCGATGAAAACCAATGAGAAATTTTTTATTTCCTGGGTCGGCCTACGCGGGGCCGTCCCGATTGTGCTGGCTACCATGCCTCTGCTAGCCGGTATCGCCTATGCCGATGCGATTTTTAACCTCATCTTTTTTATGGTCCTAACCTCCATCCTCATTCAAGGGACCACTATCCCCTTCATGGCCAGACTCTGCAAAGTCTCAAAGTGAGGAATAGAAATCTTCCTCTCCCCCTATTATAACAATCGGGAGAGGGGGGGGGGAAATCCTTTAAACGATTCTTTCCTCTCCACTATAGATATTAAAAGTTTGCCCGCGTAGGAAACCGATCAGGGTTTGCCCGCTTTCTTGCGCGAGGGCGACAGCGAGGCTCGATGGGCCGGAGACGGCGGCGATGACCGCGATACCGGCGGAGAGGGCTTTTTGGATGATTTCAAAGGACGTCCGCCCACTGACAAAAAGGATGTGCTCGTCCAACGGAAGCAAATTGCTCCGGGCGGCATAACCGATGACTTTGTCCACGGCATTATGACGGCCGACATCCTCACGCAGCACGAGCAAATCACCCGCCCGGCTAAAAAGCCCGGCGGCATGGAGTGAGCCCGTCTGCTCAAAAACATTTTGTGCCGCGCGCAATTTGTCCGGGAGCGAATAAACGATCTCCCGCGCGATTTGCACGGAGGAAGTCACCGGGGGGAAATGCCCGTGGATACTTTCTATCGATGCTTTGCCACAGATCCCGCAGCTCGACGAGGCATAGAAATTCCTCTGGAGGCGGGCGGTGTGAAAGGGGGTATCAGGTGTCAGGAAGTCATTAAGGATATTCTGGAGACGTGCGGCCTCACCCTGCTGGCAATATTCGATTTGCGCAATTTGCGCCGGGCGGGTGACGATTCCTTCGGTAACGAGGAATCCTGTGGCGAGCTCCTCATCATGGCCGGGGGTGCGCATGGTCACGGCGACACTCTGGCCTTTGACACGGATTTCGAGGGGCTCCTCCACGGCGAGGACATCGTCTTGAGCCTGCGCCGGGGCGGATCCGGTGATCCTCGCTTTTGAACAATGGGTGACACTGGGATTCATTACGGGAAAAAAGTTACCGCAGATCGGCGCGGATTTACACAGCTTTTTTATAGGGAATTTTCTTTTTACCTCGCAGCAAATTGCTCGAGGTCGGGAAAAAAGCTCCCGTTTTTAAGCTCTTCTCCCCCCCCTGTTTTTTATACGGAGATAGCAGTAGTCTGTTGCTCGTTAGCGGGCAGGGGCAACTCGGGGTGGAGACTGCGGTGTAAACGGGAGACTTCATTATGCAGGTTTTGGGTGGTATGTTTCCGGCTGGAGTGAAAGAGCATGGGAGCGGAAAAACGGACATTCACTTCCATGGCAGGGGTGCCGAGCATCCGCCAGAGATGGGGGAGCAGGAGGTCGTTACCGGCATAACTGGCCCGGGCATTGTCCTGATAGGCGATGGCCGCCGCTGTGACAGGGTTCTGCCCCTCACAAATGGATTCAATCAAGGGTGAACGGAAGGGGAGCACTTCTTGGCCGCGGGATGATGTGCCTTCCGGGAAAAAGGCCACTTGTAATCCTGCTCCGAGCAAATGGCGTATCTCGGCGATGACCCGTGCGACATCACCGCGTTGCTCCCGTTTAATATAGAGTATGCCCCCGTGGGTCGCTAGCCATCCGAAAAACGGCCAGCGGGCGATATCCGCTTTCCCGACAAAAACAAAAGGGCATAATGAATAGAGGACAAAGATATCGAGGTATCCGAGGTGATTACTGACGAGGCAACCCTTTTTCGGGCAGGCCCCAAAAACATTGATTTTCAGACCGAAAATATTCACGAGTTTACCCGCGACCCGCGAGCCCCAGGCGATTTGCGCGGCTTTTATTTTGACCGGATCATCCGATCGAGATTTTGAGATGAGTACATACTCCAAGGCACTGCTACCCAGTACCCAGGCCAGCCGGATTAATCTAATGCATGCACGTGGAAAATTCATAGGGATGTCATACCCTGATCGTCCCTTTGAAGGCTGGCTGAATCTTCTAATCCTAATAACTTCAGCAAATGAGCGTGTGAGATTTTGTGGAGGTCGAGGACTGTCAGGAAGTCGATGGTTTTAAATTCCGCATCAAAGGCCGGGGGACTACAGATTTTTGCGCCGAGGTGCAGGTAAGCTTGCATGAGTTTCGGGGTTTTCGGGGCATTGGTTTTCCCCTTTGCTAAGAGACGGCAATCCAGATGTCGCAAGGGAACCGTCGGGAAATCAGGAGACAAAAGATTCTCCCGGGCGAAGACCTCAAAAAGGGCGACTCCTTCCGCAGGGGTTTGGGAAGTCAAGGAACTGCACCCCGCAAGATAACGGACTCCGGCAGAAAATGCGTAATGGGCGATCCCACGCCAGAGCAGGCTGATGACGAGCAAATTGCGCGCATGCCGGGCCACACAAGCACGGCCCAGCTCGATAAATTCAAAACGCACAGGCTCAAAAACGGAGAATTCAAACTCCCGTTCACAGTAGTATCCCCGGTTACAAAGGGCCTGCGCCCCCGACTGCATCCGGTAAGTGCCGACGATCTGGCCGGAGTGGATTTCCTCGACGATTAAATGCTGGCAGACCGCGTCAAATTCATCCTCGTCCCGGCCCGTGGCGTGCGCGGTATCGAGACCTTCCTTGAGTTCGACATTAAATATCTGGTACCGGAGTTTCTGGGCTTTTTTGATATCATCCGCATTCATGGCGAAACGCACCCGGAACCCGCCCTTTGTGCTGGTCCAATCTGCCAACGGGATCGTTCCTCCCCCGGCAATTTTCAACGGGATTTCCGGCCTAGAGACTTTTGAAAGGATATGTGTCTGCACAGTCCCTACAAAAAGGCAGGAACCAGAAAAAGAACAGTGACACATTGTAACGTGTACGTGTCAGATTTGTGACAAAAAAAAGTCCTTCCTCACGGACCCGTCGTGCCGACCGCGAAAGTTTTTATAACTGGCAAAGGCACACAGCAGGACAGTGTGAGATCGAGGAAAATACCAATGCCCTTGGCCTGACTTTGTGTAGGGCAAGCGGCCCTGCTTACCACGGGCCAGAGAGTTTCACAGCACACATCCGGCATTCGGCAACCGGGCCGGTCGCCCTACACAAAATGAGTTTGGTCAGCCCTATTCCGAAACATCACCCTCTTCCCCCCCCGGCGTTGTTCAACACTGAATACAAGAACCTCTGGTTTTCTGTAGGCTGGGAACTGTTTTAATGGAATTCTTCGGCAGCAGTACGGCAAAGGCCTACAAAAGTTTCCTCGGCCAAGCTCAGAGAATGGGTACGACGGTGGATAATGCCCCACTGCCTCCTTAATTTTTTTGAGCCAAATGAGATTCCGACGAGCGAACCTTCGTCAATCTCATCGCGGGCTACCCAAGCCGGCATGATTCCAATCCCTAATCCGATTTTGACCATTTCTTTAATGGCTTCCATACTCCCCATATCGATGGCCAGCCGCAGTGAGACCCCAAGGCCTGAAAAATAGTGTTCGATCATTTTAAAGGTAGAGCTGTTCTTGGTATAGATAATCAAGTTCTGCATTTTGACATCGCTCAGAGGGGCTTGTTTTAACTTTGCCCATGGATGGAGGGGATCCACGACAAAGATAAGTTCATCTGAAAATAGCGCCTTAAAAATCAGCCCGAGATCATCCTGAGGGCGTAAGGTAATCGCCAGATTAACGTCTTGATTAATGACATCGTCTATTGCCTGATGGGTGTCTGAGGTCCTAATATCGATCTTACAACGGGGGAAACTTTCTTTGAATTCGCGAAAAACCGAAGGCAGTAAGTGCTGACAAATGGTGATGGGACTTGTCAGGCGTAAGCGACCGACACCCCATAAGCCCAAGTTTTTAATCTCGCTACGGGCAGTATCCATATCATTGAATATGCGTTTGGCGGTCACTTCGAGTTGTTCCCCGGCCTGGGTCAGGCGTACGCTCTTGCCTTCACGCTCGAATAACCGGCATTCCAAATCGCTTTCTAGCAATTTGATTGAATGGCTAATGGCGGGCTGGGATAGATTGAGGATTCTGGCCGCCGCCGTAAAGCTCCCCTCCCGGGCCACCGCAAGGAATGCAGAGAGATGGAAACTGTTTAGGGGAATATTCATCTATAAATATTATTTATCATAACTATAATTATAATCCATAGAAATAATGACATAAAAACGCCATGTGGTATCATATCTGCTTTTTAAGCTGGCATGAAATGGACAAGCAAAGTGCATAAAAAATTACAACCTGATCATGCGATTTTGAGGTTGGGTTATGTCTCGCTCCTGGATAGTGCCCCCATTGTGATCGGTAAAGAGCTTGGATTTTTCGATAAAGAGGGACTGAGAGTGAAGATCAGTAAAGTACTGGGATGGGCGTCTGTCAGGGATAAAATCATCTACTCAGAATTAGATGCATCACAAGCCGTGGTTGGATTGCCTTTCGCGGTGAGCCTCGGCCTGGGGTGCCCCGTTCGTCCCTGTATCACTCCCATGATCCTGAATCTCCACGGTAACTCTATTACATTATCTGAAAAAATCGCCAACAACGGAGTCTTTGACGCCCGGTCATTAGGAGAATGGAAATCCACCGTCCATAAGAAACTTGTTTTCGGCGTGGTATCAAAGGTCTCCACACACTATTTTTTAATGAAGGAATTTCTTTTGATGGCCGGCTTAGAAGAAATGCGGGATTATGAACTGGTCGTGATTCCCCCCCCGCTGGTCTGTGCAAACCTCGAGTCAGGAACAATCGATGGATTTTGTGTAGGAGAGCCTTGGAACTCCATTGCAGCAAAAAAGAAATCCGGACGGATCATTGCCCGGAGTGCTGATTTGTCCCCCGGACATCCCGAAAAAGTCCTGATGATGACAGAGGAATTTGCACACAAACGGCATGATGAAGTGATTTTATTAAACAGAGCCCTCTTGAATGCTTGTGAATACTGCGAGGAAAATTCCGAGCTAGTAGCCGAAATAATGGCACGCAAAGAATATCTCAATATCCCAGCAGCTTTACTTTTTGATTGTTTACGCGGGAAATCTTTTGAAGCCATCCCCTCTCAGCAACTTTCCAGCATACTAAATCCATTTATTTTCCGACGCTTTGATGCCAACCGCCCGTCTTGGGCCAAAGAAGATTGGATCCTCCAACGAATGGTAGCCCAAGGCATGGCGTCTGAACAATTCCGCCGCTCGGAACGTATCCAACGGGTCATTTTTCGTGAAGACATCTTTGATGCATCGACAGCTCTCACGCAGAAAAAAACCTCATCCACACCTTTAGCATTATCAATCAAACACTAAATACAGGAGCCCGCTATGATTCACACTGGAAAACCTCAAACATCACGCCGCCAATTCCTCTCTACGGGAGCTAAAATATTAACTGCTACCACGCTTTTATCCTCCCTGCCAAAGTCATGGGTCGGCAATGTTTATGCCGCGACCGACACACCAGAAGTGACTGATATAAAATTCGGCATTATTGCACTCACGGACTGTGCCCCATTTGTAATCGCCTTTGAGAAGGGGTTTTTCAAAAAATATGGAATTAATGCGACAATCACGAAGGGGGCGAGTTGGGCGGCCATCCGTGATAACCTTTGCAGCGGGGATATCCAGGCCACCCATATGCTCTTGGGGATGCCACTAGCGTCCACAATGGGACTTGCCGGGAGCCCGAAAAAATCAATTGTTGTCCCGTGGATCATCAACCTCAATGGTCAAGGGATCACCCTAGATGCAAAATATAAATCACTGAATATCAAGAATGCCCTTGATTTAAAACCTATTGCTGCAAAAGCCACTGCCGAAGGCAAACCTTTGAGCTTTGCAATGACATTCCCCCCCGGCACCCATGCGATGTGGTTACGTTACTGGCTAGGTATGGGTGGGATTAACCCTGATAAAGATATCTCCCTGATTACCGTTCCTCCGCCTCAGATGATAGCAAATATGAAGGTGGGCAAAATGGATGGCTTTTGTGTTGGTGAGCCTTGGAATGCCCGGGCGGTTACCGAGGGAATCGGTTATACAGTGACCACCACCCAGAAAATCTGGCCTGACCATCCGGAAAAGGTATGTGCATTCACGGCGGAATTTGCCGCGAAGAACCCCAAAACAGTCAAGTCCGTCCTCAAAGCACTCCATGATGCCAGCGTCTGGTTAGATCAAGTCTCTAACCGCGCTGAAGCCTGCCAGATCATTAGTAAACCGTCCTATATCAATTGTGATCCTGCAAGTATTTTAGGGAGGATTAATGGGGATTATGATTATGGCACGGGGGAAAAAGCAAAGGAAACCAATACCATGATTTTCTCGGACCGGAATACAAATTACCCGTCACAATCTTATGCAAAATGGTTTCTTTCCCAATACCGCAGATGGGGCCTGACGGAGGGGGCACCTGCCTATGATTTAATCTCGAAAGAAGTGATGCGTGGCGATTTGTGTGTCGAGGCAATGAAAGAAATCGGTGTCACAGTCACTCCGGATGACAACCAAGTCCTTAAACTAGTTGATTCAACATTTAATCCTGCCGATCCGGAGGCCTATGCAAAGGGTTTCGCGATTAAAAACCTGAAAGGATAATTTACATGGAAACAACCCTGAAAACAAAAAAGGAAATGTCTCCACAGCGAATCAAAATACATGTGGACTGGCCGTCCATCATCCTACCGGTACTGGGCTTACTTGCCGTTCTTCTCTTTTGGCAAATCAGCTCAATAACTTGGGCCCAAAATCTCCCCGGACCGGTATCCACATGGCAGAAAAGTAAAGAACTCGTGATGGATCCATTTGCAAAACGGGGTGAAATGGATCAAGGGATCCTCCGGTTCACTTGGTATAGCCTCATCTTGGTGGGTAAAGGGTACGCCTTGGCACTTTTAATCGGCACACCCCTCGGGTTACTCTTGGGGCTTTCGTCCGTATTCACCAAGACCTTTGATCCCATCATCCAGATTCTTAAACCTATATCGCCCTTAGCATGGTTACCGCTGGGTCTGATTCTTTTTTTAAAAGCTGAACCCAGTGCGATATTTACCATTGCGATATGTTCCATGTGGCCAACAGTCCTGAATACAGCCATCGGTGTGCGCAATGTACCACAAGACTATCTGAATGTCGGTAAAGTGCTCAATCTTTCCCGTTTCAAAATGCTCTATAAAATAATCATCCCCTCGACACTCCCCTATATGTTTACGGGATTCCGACTCTCGTTAGGAATAGCATGGCTGGTGATTGTCGCTGCTGAAATGTTAACCGGGGCCGCCGGTATCGGAGGATTCCTCTGGCAGGAATATAATGCCCTTATCTATGAACACATCATTCTCTGTATCATCGTGATCGGACTAGTCGGATTTATCCTCGATCGGTTCATGGTGATTATTGAAAAGCAAGTAGAATACTTTCTGTCATAAGGAAACCAATCATGCCCTTCCTCGAACTTAAAAACATTGAAAAGTCTTATGGTGACCGATCCATCCTTAAAGGAATAAACCTTTCCATGGAAGAAGGGGAATTCGTCTCCATCGTGGGGTATTCAGGAATGGGTAAGACAACACTGATCAGTATGATTGCGGGTCTGGTCACCCCTGACAAGGGAGAGGTTGTTTTTAAAGGAAAACGGATTAATTCAACCAGCCTCGACCGGGTGATGATTTTTCAGAATTATTCACTCTTACCTTGGCTGACCGCGCAAAGGAATGTGGAGCTGGCTGTCGCCCAGGCATTTCCTTCATTATCAAGGAAAAGAATTGCAACAAAAGCAATCGTCGCCCTCGAAAAAGTCAAACTCGGGCACGCCCTATCCCGGAAGCCATGTGAACTCTCTGGAGGCATGAAACAGCGTGTTTCCCTCGCACGCGGGTTAGCAATGGAACCCCAGATTCTTTTGCTCGATGAGCCATTAGGGGCACTTGATGCGCTGACCCGGGCGGAATTACAAGATGAACTTGTCCGTATCCAGCAGGAAGACAAAAAAACATTATTAATGATCACTAATGATGTGGACGAGGGCATTATTTGTTCTGACCGGATCATCCCTCTTTCCGCCCTCCCCGGGGCGACCTTGGGTGAAGCAATCCCTGTCACCGTATCCCGGCCCCGAGACAGGAAACGACTCAATCATGACCCTTCTTATCACAGGGATCGGAAAAAAGTCCTGCAATACCTGCTCTCACATGGCCCCCGTGATTTGAACCTGTCGAACGCCGCGCAAGCTCATCAAAAACCAATAGGGATGGAGATGAGTGATCAAGAATCAAAAAATCTTCAATGCGGAGTGACCCACCTATGATCCAAGACTGCTATGTCGATTTCAGCCGCCTCCACAAGGAATTTAATACTCGTAATGGTATCCTAACAGTGGTCAAAGACTTTAACTTAAAAATCCCGCGCGGGGAGTTTGTCACATTGATCGGCCATTCCGGTTGTGGAAAAAGTACGGTACTCTCAATGTTGGCAGGCCTCGAGACAGTCACCTCAGGCGTGATCGTTATGGCCGGGAAAGAAGTCACCGGTCCAGGCCCAGACCGCGGGATTGTCTTCCAATCCCCATGCCTGCTTCCTTGGTTAAGTGTATTAAAAAACGTCACCCTAGGATTGGATGAGGTTTTCCCGTCAAAAACCAATCAGGAAAGAAAATCCATGGCCCGCCATTATCTGCAACTGGTGGGACTCGGGAATGATATTGATAAAGTCCCGTCCGAACTTTCTCAGGGCATGCGCCAGCGTGTGTCTATCGCCAGGGCATTTTCTTTGAATCCAAAAATGCTCCTTTTAGATGAACCATTCGGGATGCTCGACGGGATTACGAGAATCGCGCTCCAGCAGGAATTGGTTCGTCTTTGGGAATCTGATAAAAAAACAGTCCTCATGGTGACCCATGATGTCGATGAGGCTGTTTTCCTCTCAGACCGGGTCGTGATGATGACGAATGGTCCTGAAGCTACTGTGGGAAAAATCCTGAAGGTCGATCTCCCTCGTCCGCGCCACCGGGCCGAAATCATGGATGATCCTCGATACTATGAATTAAGGGGCGAATTACTCGATTTCCTTGAGTCCCCTCGTATCCATACCCCGGATGAAGTACCCACATTTTCATCGAATACAAAATAATTACCAATGAGTCCAACCCACCTAACAAGAAAGGAAGAGCTATGAAACAGATAATCAATCAATCGGGATGTAACCGAAATAATCAAGGGTCAAAAATAATCCGGACAATTAATGCAAGACATAAGCTATTAGCAACCTTCGGTATAATCATGTCCATGATTGTATTGCCGGGTAGGGCCGGCAGCAACATCACTGCCGAAAACAAACTCCACAGCCCAGTCATTGAATCAGGATTGGAGTGGAAACCGGGGGATCCCATGGCGGTCGCCGGAGGAGCCTTACTCTTCGACCTCCAAGAGAGGTTACGTTTCGAATACCGCGATAATAATTTTGATTTTAATGACTATGTTGACTCGATTACCGACGATAATTATCTCCTGCAGCGTCTCAAAATCGGTATGAAAATCAAGCCATCGGATGATTGGGCCGTTTATGTCCAAGGCCAGGATTCTCGCGAATATTTCTCAGACCGCCCTAGTTACCCAGGATTTAACGGTGCAGAGGGGGATTCATATATCGGCCTTAAACAAGGATACTTTGAATACTGGAACTTTAAAAATTGCCCGTTCGGATTTAAACTCGGTCGCCAGGAGCTCAATTACGGGGACCAGCGTCTGGTTGGTGCTTTTGATTGGAATAATATCGGTCGCGTTTTTGACGGGTTACGGATGCATTTCGAGCAGGAGAAATGGAATATCGAGGGGTTTGCCGTACTACCGGTGAATATGAGAATCGGTGATTGGAATGAACCAGAGACTCAAGACCGCTTCTTTGGAGTGTATTATACTGCAAAATACCTGGAGTCACAACAAACGGATGTATACGCCTTTTTCCGGAATAAAACGGATGCAAATGCTGGATTCCCTACGGGCGGTTATACACGTGAGACCCCGTTATCGCCGAATTCTGTCCCCGGCAGCCAAGCGGGTAACTATGTGACAATCGGCACCCGGGGTAAATCAACAAAGGGCAAGCTCGGCCCATGGGACTATTCCTACGAAGCAAACTTGCAGGTCGGGACGATTGTGAATAATGCCGCTGGTACCAGCGTGCCAAATGCCACCACCCGCCGCCGTGATCTGCTCGCATATGCCGGATACATGCAAGGCGGATACACCTTTACTCACCCGATGAATCCGAGGATAGCCCTCGGATATGATTTTGCCTCGGGGGATGAGAGCTTTACGAGCGGGACGGGGAACTCTTTCCAGAATCTTTTCCCGACAAACCATAAATTCTACGGGTACATGGATCTTTTTGCATGGCGCAATTTGCACAACCCCCATGCGAACTTCAGTATTAGTCCCGTTGCCAAACTCAACCTGTCCCTCGATTACCACGCCTTCTTCCTCGCTAATACGAATGATTATTGGTACCGGGCCAACGGATACACACCTGTCAGGACCGGGGCTAACCGCCTCGTAGCAGATCGTTTTGTCGGACAAGAAATTGATCTCGTCGCTAAATATTCTGTGACAAAATGGATGAAAACTGAAATTGGTTATTCTTATTTTCTTTCGGGATCATACCTCTCTGATACGGGCCCCGGTAACAACGCAGATTTCTTCTATACCCAGGTGGAATTCCAATTCTGAAGTGACTATGGCCGATATCATACAAATTCCCGAATCCGCGCCATTTAGCCCGGACCAGAAAGCCTGGATCAATGGTTATCTGGCCGGTCTGATGGCTGTGGGAGCCTTGACGGTCCCGGCGGGCACATCGGCGCAGGGACGGGCCCTTGAGGAGGGACTCCCGAGACTCTTAATCCTTTTTGGATCCCAGACGGGGACAGCCGAAGGGTATGCACACGAGGTAGCCAAAACCGCAAAGTCATCAGGGTTTCATCCATCGGTCGTAAACATGTCGGATTATGGTTCTCTCGATCTCAACCGGGAAAAGAACGTGCTTTTGCTGATAAGCACCTATGGTGACGGGGATATGCCTGATTCGGCCCAATCCTTCTGGGATTTTCTCTCTGGCACCACGAATCTTTCTCTTCCACATATTTCGTTCTCGGTGCTCGCATTTGGCGACAAGAACTATTCACAATTCTGCCAAGCCGGAAAGAAATTTGATTCCTTGCTCGAAACAAGTGGAGCCATAAGGATTCATCCCCGTGTGGATTGTGATGTCAATTATGAAGGTGATGCCCTCAAGTGGCTGACTGGCGTAATGCAAATCGTGGGCAAAGGAGCCCCCACGACACAAGTGAGTGTACACGATGTGCCTCTCACGGACACGGACGATCAAGCGCACACATCTATTCCCCAATGGTCAAAATCAAATCCTTACCAATCACATTTACTGGTTAACAGGATATTGACAGCTCAAGATTCTGAGAAAGAAACACGACATTATGAATTTAACCTAGAGAGATCAGGGCTTACTTATGAGGCGGGTGATGCTTTAGGGGTCATACCTTCAAATGATCCTGTGCTCGTTGATGGGATTATTTCACTATTAAAGATCGATCCGGATACCCTCGTATCGACGGGAGGAGGGAGGGAAAGAAAATTGCGTGATACACTGATCAGCACCTTTGATCTTACAAAACCATCCTCTGATCTTATTTCCAGAATTGCGGAACTCTCGGGGAGTTCGGAACTCAAACGTTTACTCGATAACGACCATACCTCAGCCTTGAAGGATTACCTGTGGGGCCGGGATGTATTGGATATTCTTGAAAGCCACACCGTTCGTTTTGAGAGTATTCAGGATTTCCTTTCGCCCCTGCGCAAATTGCAACCAAGACTTTACTCGATTTCATCATCACAGAAACTTCACCCGACATCGGTTCATTTAACGGTCGCCACAGTCCGTTATCATTCACACGGTCGTCACCATGGAGGAGTGTGTTCCACCTTCATGGCGGACCGGGCGGGTAACTCCACTCCCGTGCCGATTTTTGTCCATTCATCTCCTGGATTCAGGCCACCTGCGGATGCAGATGCCCCAATGATCATGGTCGGGCCCGGTACAGGCATTGCCCCTTTCCTAGCCTTTTTACAGGACCGGAGGGCTATTGGTGCCAAGGGCTCTCACTGGCTTTTCTTTGGAGAACAACATTCTACCACGGATTTTTTCTATCAGGATGAATTAGAGAAATTTGCTACAGACGGATTTCTGTCCAAGCTCTCCACGGCCTTCTCAAGGGATCAGGCACATAAGGTCTATGTCCAACACCGCATGGTCGAAGAAGCCGGAGAACTCTGGAAATGGCTTCAAGAAGGCGCCTATTTTTATGTCTGTGGGGATGCGAGCCGAATGGCTAAAGACGTGGATGTCGCACTCCACGAAGTCTGTGAAAAGGCGGGTGGCCTCTCTTCAGTCCAGGCATCTGAATACATTAAAAAACTCAAGATGGAAAAACGTTATTGTCGTGACGTTTATTAGAAAGTGTATCCCTATGATATCTAAACAAAAGACTCCTGATTTGATTAATGGAAAAATCGTCACCGACGATCAGAAATCTTATTTGCAAGGCTTTTTTAGTGGTTTGGCAAACCGGGGAATTACTTTTTCAGATTTACAAGGGCTTTTCTCGGGGCCGGATAACATGAAGCCGACGACTAAAAATACTGATGTCCCCTTGATTTTTGAAGAACGCGTCAAGAATGAGGAACACCCCCTGGACAGTTATTATCTTCTCGTGGAAAATGCCCAAAATAATAAAGCCCCCGATAAAGAGGAGACATTCCGTTTTAAATGGCATGGGCTCTTCTTTTTAAGTCCGGTGAAAGATGCTTATATGGCGCGTCTGAGGATACCAGGTGGTTTCTTAAAAACATTTCAGCTCCGTGAAATTGCTAATACGGCCCAAGAACTCACGAGTGGTTACGTTCAGATCACGACACGTGCCAATTTTCAAATCAGGCTTATTGAGCCCCGCAATACCATGGAATTCCTAAGGCGTATCCAGTCGGTGGGGTTACATACCCGTGGGTCTGGGGCAGATAATATCCGTAATATCACGACAAATCCAACTGCTGGTATTGATCCGCACGAATTAATAGATACGACCCCGTTTGTCCACGAGTTAGGGCAATTCATTCTTTCCCACAGGGAATTTTATGATTTGCCACGGAAATTTAATATTGCATTTGATGGCGGTGGATTAATCGGGTCTGTCGAAGATACAAATGATATAGGATGCAAGGCTGTCCGGGTAATTCAAAATAACCAAGGAATAGAACCGGGAATCTATTTTCGTATTAAGCTTGGTGGGGCTACTGGACACAAGGCTTTCGCCCACGATACCGGTGTCTTAATTCGGCCTGAAGGACTGGTTCAAGCCGTTCTAGCACTGATCCGTGTCTTTATCACACATGGTTGCAGGACGGATCGTAAAAAATCTAGGCTCAAACATCTTTTGGAAAAAATGCCGATTCCCGATTATATAACCGCTGCAGAATCCCTCTTGGGGAGCAAACTGCTCAGAGACCCTTTTGATAAAGATGGTGTGTCTGGAATCTGTGCGCCCCACATACTCCCCCCTGCACCCCATTCCCATGTAGGCGTCTTCCCCCAAAAACAAGAAGGGTTTTATTATATAGGCATAGGAATCCCTGTAGGCCAGGTCACCCCACACCAATTACTGGCTTTAGCAGATATCGCGGATCAATACGGTCACGGGGAGATAAGACTGAGTGTTTGGCAGAATATTATTCTTCCATGGATCATCGAGGGAATGCTCGATAAGGCTCTCAAAAAAATCCATAAACTGGGTTTTACCGTCGAGCCATCGAATGTCAGCAGCGGGATTATTGCCTGTACCGGAAACCGGTTTTGCAAGTATGCAGCGAGTGATACAAAGGCACACGCTATTGCACTCGGGAAATATTTAGATAAGAAGGTATTATTGAAACACCCCGTAAATATTCATTTTACAGGGTGCCCTCATTCTTGTGCCCAGCATTATATGGGGGATATTGGCCTATTGGCCACAAAGGTCGGTTCCGGCCCGACGTCTGTCGAAGGGTATCATATTACTATTGGCGGGGGATTTGGTGAGTCCCGCTCCATTGGAAGGGAAATATTCAAGAGTATTCCCTTTAGTGAATTACCCCAGTTAATCGAAAAAATACTTAATGGCTACCTTCGCCATACGTCGGATATTGGCGGGAGTTTCCAGGATTTCACCCGTCGCCATGATATCAACACACTCCAGGCTATATTTACTAATAACGAATGATTCCTCCCTTAAAATATTCCGAAGGTGACTTGCAGGAGCAAATCCCCAGAGCAAAACCTGTTTCCACAAAGGATCTGCTTCAAAATTTGCTTATCGAGCAAAGGTCATTAACCGCTGTCGAGGAATTCGCACAGCAACACGCCGATATTCACCATCCATTACAGGCTAAATACTATCAAAACCTTATTCCTGTGAATCTTCCGCAATCAGGGGAACAATTTGCTTTTGAAGTCGATTTGGATCGCTGCTCCTCCTGTAAGGCCTGTGTGAGTGCCTGTCACAGCTTGAACGGTCTCGGTGATGATGAAATATGGCGATCTGTAGGCGTTCTCCATCCGGCTGTGAACGCGGGCCAGGGACAAGTCACAGTAACGACCGCCTGCCATCACTGTCTGGAGCCCGGATGTCTCGAAGGATGTCCGGTCACAGCCTACGAAAAGGACGTGATAACAGGAATCGTCCGCCACTTGAATGACCAATGTATAGGTTGCCAGTATTGCGTCATGAAATGTCCCTATGATGTGCCCAAATACTCGCCACATCTCGGGATAATCAGGAAATGTGATATGTGCCACGATCGCCTCAAATCATTGGAAGCACCGGCATGTGTACAAGCATGCCCAAATGAAGCCATTAAAATCACAATCGTCTCCACTGCCTCGATTTCAGAGCGGGCGGCTAATGGCGTTTTTCTGCCGGACTCTCCTGATCCCGGGTACACAAAGCCCGGTACGGTTTATACTTCTTCAAAACCCATTCCTTCAAATATGCTGGGCGGGGATCATGATAAATTAATCATCCAAGACGGACATTGGCCACTGGCTGTGATGCTGGTATTGACCCAGGCTGGGATTGGATTTTTAGGGGCTCAAATAATCGGCAGTGCCGTCGGAGTATTACCCACTCTCGCCAACCGATGGATGGCACTCCTGGGATTAATTATTTTCTCCGGTGGAATGGCTAGTAGCATCCTGCATTTGGGGCAACCGCTGAAGGCATGGCGCTTTTTCCTTGGATTACGCACATCGTGGCTCAGTAGGGAAATTCTGGCTTTTGGCGTTTTGACATTATTGGCGACTGTTTATGTCCTCGCATTATGGACGGAGCCTATTTTAGAAGGACTATCCACACACTCCCCCAGCAGGTTAATCTCAGGGTGGATACAGGGGCAGTACCATTGGGTGCAGACAATTTATCCGGCTGTATTACCTATTGTCTCTGTCACCATCCTGATCGTGGGGATCACCGCAGTATTTACTTCCGTCATGGTTTACGCTGTTACTCGGCGGCAATTCTGGCGTTGGGAAGTCACCTTGCCACGTTTTCTCGGGACTGTCATTATTTTTGGTCTGTTTGGGCTGCTCTATTTTACCCTTCATTTCAGATCATTTCCCGTCGATATAACATTGTTAATATGGGCAGTGGTGATATCGTGTACATTTAAAATACTCGGGGAAATGTCTCTATTCCTCCACCTACGGGACAGGGGACACCCGGCGATCAAACGCACGGCCATCCTCTTGCGAGGGCCTCTCAAAAAACTTATGCTCACGCGGATCATCTCAGGAATAGCAGGAGGAATTTTCCTGCCCTTACTCCTTTTGACTCCAAATGGTCACCCGCTTTTTGTCGCATCACTCTCATTAGGATTTTGGCTATTAGGTGAATTCACTGAACGCTCACTTTTTTTTAAAGCGGTTTCTCCCGATAAAATGCCAGGAGGAATATGATTAATCTCAAAAGGATTAAAATTCCCGATATTAAAAAAATACGCGAGTGGAAAGGGGCACTGACAGCGGAACTAGTCCAGTTTCCCGGAAAATTCGGGTTAGGCAGGTTGCCTAAACGTTTGGAACCCGATGCGACGACCACCGCGGTCTGTGGTTTTTGCTCAACGGGATGCGGGCTTGATATCCACCTCAAAAATGGTGAAGCAATCAATCTTTCAGGTAAAACCGATTATCCGGTGAATCTCGGCATGGCGTGCCCCAAAGGATGGGAAGCCCTTTCACCCCTTGATGCGCCTGACCGTGCCCTGACCCCCTTATACCGCAGTACACGCGAAGGTGACCCAAAACCAATATCATGGGAATCGGCCATAAACCTTTTCTGTGAAAAATTCAAACGCGTCATGGACACTCATGGTTCTGGCTCAGTTGCTTTCTTGAGCTCGGGGCAAATTGCTACCGAGGAAATGGCCTTCCTCGGGGCACTCGCGAAATTTGGAATGGGTTGGATTCATGGTGATAGTAACACCCGTCAATGTATGGCCACTGCCGCTACTGCTTATAAACAGTCGTTTGGTTTTGATGCACCTCCTTATACCTATCAGGATTTTGAAGAGTCAGACGTGATTATTTTAATCGGTTCAAACATTTGTATAGCCCATCCTATTATGTGGCAAAGGGTTTTACGGAATAAAAACAAGCCCGAAATCATCGTCATCGATCCGCGCAAAACTGAAACAGCTGTTGCAGCCACCCGACATTATGCCTTATCCCCTAAAAGCGACCTTACGCTCCTTTACGGTATCGCCCATATACTCATCCAGGAGGACTGGGTAAAACATACTTATATAGAGGCTCATACTGAAGGATTTGAAGATTTTAAGGAGCACACCGCTCACTTTACCCCGCAAATGGTTTCGGAAACGTCCGGTTTGTCCGTTAAAGAACTCTACGAATTTGCATACACGATCGCCCATGGCAAAAGGGTTTCATTCTGGTGGACGATGGGTGTCAACCAAGGGCATGAATCCACCCGGACAGCACAAGCCATTATTAATCTCGCCCTCATGACAGCCAATGTGGGCAGGCCGGGGACAGGGGCAAATTCAATTACCGGCCAGTGTAATGCCATGGGATCAAGGCTTTTCAGTAATACCAGCTCCCTATTCGGCGGCAGGGACTTTACCAAAGCCTCGGATCGACTGTGTGTAGCGGATATTCTTGCTATTCCTCTCGATAAAATACCGGTAAATAATAGTCTGGCCTACGACCAGATTATCGACGGAATCGATGAAGGAAAAATCAAAGGACTCTGGATTATCGGGACCAATACCGCACATTCCTGGATTAATCAGGAACGGTTTCGTCGCATTGCCCAGAAACTTGAATTCCTTGTTGTTCAAGACATGTACTCCACTACCGATACCGCGCAAATTGCGGATTTAGTCTTGCCTGCGGCTGGATGGGGAGAAAAGAATGGCACGATGATTAACTCTGAACGCCGGATTGGTTTAATTAAGAAAGTCAGAAAAGCACCCGGAGAAGCACTATCAGATTTTAACATCTTTAAACTGATTGCGAATGCATGGGGTTGCGGGGCTGAATTTGATCGTTGGAATAGCCCGGAAGAAGTTTTTCAAATCATCAAAGATATTTCCAAAGACCAGCCCTGTGATTTGACAGGAATACGGGACTATCAAATGATCGATCATGCCCATGGCATTCAATGGCCCTTCCGGGAGGGGGATATATTAACGAGTGATCAACGTCGTTTATTTTCTGATGGCCTATTTTTCACTCCCACAAACCGGGCGAAATTTATTTTTGAAATGCCAAACGCTCCATCAGAGCAAATAAATCATCATTATCCCTTTATCCTACTCACCGGCAGGGGAAGCTCCTCCCAGTGGCACACACTCACACGGAGCGGCAAGTCTGATGTGTTAAATGCATTATCTCCTGACTGCCTTTGCGTGGAAATTAATCAGGAGGATGCTGCCCTGTCGAATATTTATACCGGTGACTCCGTTACAGTCGAATCATCCCGCAAAAAAATTATTTGCGTGGCCCGGGTCACGCCCAATATAAAACCGGGACAATTATTCATGCCCATGCATTTTGTCGAGGTGAACAAGCTTACCCAAGACAGCTTCGATCCTTATTCCCGACAGCCTTCATACAAATATTCTGCGGTTAAAATCTCAAAAACAAAATCATAAACCTCCTTGTTAAGCAACTAGCCCCGGTAGATAGTCCGAGGATATCTGCGGTCATTTAAAAATCTCCCATTTCCTCACAACCCAAATCATACATATTATATTCGTGGGCTTCCTGCACTCCGTGGTGCAAATTGCGCTCCTCAAAGGGGATTTTATCCCCAGAGATACGAGATGGGAACAGCGAAGAGCTGAGGGCCGAATGGCACGATAGATTCCCCGTCATAAAGCAAGACTCCGGAGGAAAAGGTCTTGCCCGTATCGCCATGCAATTTGCGCAGGCCCTTAAAATCCGCCTCAGTCACCGTTGATGATGCCTTAATTTCAATTCCCGCAATCTTACCTGCTGATTCAATAACGATATCGACTTCGACCCCATCTTTATCCCGGAAGTGGCTGAAACTCACAAACTGGGCACGCCCAGTGGATTGTCGACGCAATTCCTGATAATAAAATGTCTCCAAAAGCCGTCCGAAAGCGGAACGATCCTGCCAAAGAGTTTCCTCATCCAATCCTAAAATGGTACACGCCAAGCCGGTATCCCCAAAATGAAGTTTGCCCGTTTTGATGAGACGCTTCAACCGGTTGCTGTGCCATGGGGGGGGAGCTCTCCTAAGAGGAAAATCCTCGCCAAGAGAGTCAAATACTCGCGGATCGTGGGGCGGCTGATCTGGAAAGGTGCCGCTAGCTCGGAAACATTGACCAGGCAGGCGGCTTGTCCTGCCGCCAGACTCAGGAGCCGGGGCAGGGCATCAAGGGCCCTGATATGCCCCAAGTCACGAATATCCCGTTAAATCAATGTTTCAACATAATCACGATACCAAGCGGCTTGTCTGTGGGCAGAGCTGCGTGCTAAAGCGGCAGGGTATCCCCCACGGGTGATCCCCCGGGCTAAATCCTTGCCTTGGCGCACCCCGCTCACCCCGGCCTTCCAGTCACCGCTCAAAAGCTTTGTGATCAATCGGGGTTTACTTCCGCAGAGTTCGGCTTGTGTGATTGGATGAAGCCGCAAAATGTCTAATCGTCTGGCCATTGAATCGGCAAGCTAGGGCAAAAGCAGGACTTCATCCAAAATCACCTTTTCGGGCAGGCTGGCGACAAATCCGACAGGATCGGATTGTGCCACTGACTTTTGCACATCATCATCAAAAGTCAGATACTCATATCCCCTTTGCTCACCCACAAGATGAATGAATCGGCTAATTGCAAGTTTATATCCGTCCAATAGAAAGTTAGCGTTCGTCCAATTGAAAAAATATATTAGCCAGGAAGGAAGTGCTAGGTGCTAAGTTAGCAGAATGTGTAGGGCAAGCGGCCCTGCTTACCACGGGCCAGAGAGTTTCACAGCACACATCCGGCATTCGGCAACCGAGCCGGTCGCCCTACAACTGAGTACCTAGCACCTCGCACTTAGAACATCCTCCCCTTCGTGCGATTCGTGCTGCAAATTGCTCCGACCAACGGCAAGAGAGCCGTTCTCCAAGCATCGGGGGGCGTTCCGGCTAAATCCGTCTTGGTAACGAACGCTGCCTGATTGAATTCTTCTTTTCACCCGGTGCTTGTGGACTTCCCCATCTTGACCTCGTTTAGTTGATAAACAAGGGGGAGTTAATTTCCAAAAACAACGCCTGAATTATACGTAATAAATCTTCATTTTGATTCCTATTACTGAATTAAATGGTTGCAAAAATAGCTATCACTACTATAAATATTAAAAAGACTGGTATTATATTTGTGGATAACGATAATTTTCAACAACCTAATCTGATAACTGTAAAAGAAGCAGCTAATTACCTCAGAATTCCTGTACCCACAGTATATTATTTGGTTCAGAGGGGGCAATTACCCGCCGTTCAAATCGGGGGTCGTTGGAGGATTAAAAAGGACGAGATCGACACTCAAATCCTCGGGAAGTCCGCATCTGACTCTTCTTCATCTGCAAATCAAGCGAAAACGGATGCGCCTGTAGCGACCCCACAAATCCTCATTATTGATGATGAGGTCATGATTCACCAATTGATTAAAGATGTACTGATTGAGGATAATTGCAACATTGACTCCGCGCTGAATGGCCAAGAGGCCATGAGCAAGATTTCCGCAAAAAAATACGATCTCGTATTCCTCGACATGGTATTACCTGAAATGTCTGGCGACCAGATTTACGAGTATATTTCAAAGACCCAGCCAAATCTCATGGTGGTGATTATCACCGCTTTTGTGGATAATAAGGTCCTTGATCGCGTCCTTTCCACAGGCCCGATCACCATTTTGCCAAAACCAATCGATATCCACCAGCTCCGCCAGCTCACCAAAGTCTTGGTTCATTTGCATCCTGCGCCCAAAAGCTAAGGGAATTTCCCTCGAGGCTTTCAGCGACTCGTTAGAAAAATGTCCAAATAGCTGGACTCCATTACCGGTAGAGTGACAAGGTTTTGCTGATTACTTGACGAATGTCATAACCGTCGACCACCATTTCCCGGGCTCGCCGGCACATCTGTAAACGGAATGGCGCATCAGAAAAAAGGGTTTCAATGGCTTGAGCAATAGAGGAACCATCTTTGGCGGGAACAATCAAACCATTGACGCCGTGGGAAATAATCTCCCGGCATCCGGGCACATCGGTAGTAACCGATACACGGCCACAAGCACCGGCTTCAATCAAGACTTTCGGTAAACCTTCCCGGTAAGAAGGTAACACCACCACATGGCACTGGTGATAAACTCTCACCATATCCTTCTGGTGATCTATCCATTCGATCAGGCCACTGCCGACCCATTCATCGAGTTCATCTCCGGAGATCGAACTACGATTGTGCGGGTCGATCCCTCCGGCTAAAACCATTTTTAACCCCGGAATCTTGCCCGAGGCCCGGAGGATTTTTGCCGCCTCGACAAATTCATAAATCCCCTTGTCCCGGAGAAGGCGGGCCGGCAAGGTGCAGACAAAACCCCCGGCCATGTCAGGCTCCGGGGAAAAGATGAATTCATCAATATCCACTCCCGAGCCTCTGATCAGTGCAATTTGCGCGGGGGTGGCGATTTGTGCAGAGATGAATTCCGCCACATCATCACGGTTCTGGAGGATGACTTTTGCCCCCGGGGAAGCGCAAATAAACTGCATCAGGGAAAAAACAGCTTTACGCCAGAGTCTGGTTTTCCAAGTCGTCGTCAGGAATGTACTGCCAAAACCGGTTACCGCCAAGATCATGCGGGGAATCCTGCACAACCGTGCAGCCAACCCCCCGAAAACCACCGCTTTAAATGCGACACAATGAACCACTGCCGGACGGAGTGTGAGTAAACCCCAGAAAATCGATAAAAAACAATAGAGCTCCAGGAACGGATTTTGCATGGCCCGGCCCAAGGGGATTTTCCTTATATGGAACCCCCGGCTGGCTAACTCATCCACACGCCCAGTGTCCGTGGTAAAAATCCAGACATCCCACCCATCCTCCAAGGCCGCACAAGCAAGCGGGAGCCTGTGACTGATAAAAAACCAATCGACATTGACGATATACACCAGTCGATTCCGGTTCATGGGTCTATTATCCATTTCTTTCGGAGTCCAGCAAACGGAGGACACCTTCTTGCCAGGAAACTTTCGGCGTGTATCCGATCAGGCGGGCGGCTTTGGTCAAATCCGCCAAGGAATCTTTCACATCCCCCGCGCGGGCTGGTTCAAAACGCGGGGTGAAGGAAGTGCCTAGGACATGGTTAAACTCATTGATAACGTCCAAGAGGGACACCCTCTGGCCGGAGGCGATATTCATGACTTCCCCTTCCAAAGGTTTATCCGAGAACATCGATAATAAATTCGCCTCAACGGCATTATCCACAAAAGTAAAATCTCTCGTTTGTGAGCCATCCCCGAAAATCAATGGGGCTTGCCCAGCTCTCATGACCGTGGAGAATTTCGCCATGACCCCGGAGTAAGGGCTATCAGGGTCTTGCCGCGGTCCAAAAATATTAAAATACCGCAGGGTCACCGTATCAATCGGATAACAACGCGCAAAAGTGGTCATATAAGACTCACCCGCGAGTTTACTCACGGCATAAGGGCTGCGCGGGCTCGGGCACATATCCTCATGTTTAGGTAGTGTGGGAGTATCCCCGTAAACACTCGATGAACCCGCATACACAACTCTTTTGACACCATACTCCACCGCTTTTTTCAGGAGGAGCAGAGTCCCCACCTCACCAGCATTTTGTGTTTCAATAGGGTCTTTGACCGAACGTGGCACGGAGGGAATGGCTGCTTGGTGGAATATCCCGTCGATACCTGCCAAGGCTTCATCGAGGGCTTTTTCTTGATTGATACTGCCTTCGACAAAACGAATACGATCCCAGACCGGGGCCAGATTCGATTTATGCCCGGTGACGAGGTTATCGAGTACAGTGACACGATAGTCGCGTGCGATGAGGTGCTCGACAATATGGGAGCCGATAAATCCGGCCCCTCCGGTTACAAGATAATGTCCCATAGGATTAAGCTTTCCAGACTTTTGGTGATTGATTGAGAGCGTTACGCGTATCGACGACGAGCCTTGCTGCCTCCGAGATCAGGGGATAATCCACGTCCTTGTGTTTTGTGGAGATCAGGACCAGGTCATAACCTTGGATCTCTGCGGATGTGACAGGCACACTTTCACGTCCGGCAAACCGGGCGTAATGTCGCGAGGGGCGGATGACCGGGATATGAGGGTCATGATAGGCGACCGCCGCGCCTAATTCTTCAAGCTTAGCCATCAACTCATAAGACGGACTCTCACGGTCATCATCCACATCGGGCTTGTAAGCCAGACCGATAATCAAAATCTTGGCGCCCTTGATCGATTTCTCCACGGAGTTTAAGGCCAAGAGGGTACGTTGGATCACATAGGCGGGCATTGCGGTATTCACTTCACCTGCCAACTCGATAAAACGTGTAGGCATCCCGTACTCGCGAGCTTTCCAAGTCAGATAAAAGGGATCAATCGGGATACAATGCCCACCCAATCCCGGGCCCGGATAAAATGGCATGAACCCAAAAGGTTTGGTCTTCGCCCCTTCGATGACCTCCCAGATATCGATCCCCATTTTTTCATATACAATCTTTAATTCATTTACCATCGCGATATTCACCGAACGGAAAATATTCTCAGTGAGTTTAATCGCCTCGGCCACCCGGCAAGAGGCTACTGGCACGATCAGGTCGATGGCCAAGCTGTAAAGTTCACACGCTTTATCCCGGCACACCGGAGTCAGGCCCCCGACGATTTTGGGGATTTGACTAGTTTTAAAGTCTTTATTACCGGGGTCTTCCCTTTCTGGGGAAAAAGCTAAATGGAAATCCTCGCCCGCTCTCAGGCCGGAATTTTTCTCCAGTATCTCCCGCAGGTCGGTATCCGTCGTCCCGGGATATGTCGTGGACTCAAGGACAACAAGCATGCCTTTTTTCAGGTGCGGAGCGATTTGCCCGCCCGTGCCGAAAACATAACTCATATCCGGCTCACGATTTGCTGTCAGCGGGGTGGGCACACAAATGATCACGGCATCACATCCACTGATGCGGGAAAAGTCCGTAGAGGCATCCGCGCGCGAGTCGTCTGCAAAACAAGCCGCAATTTGCGCGGCGGAAATGTGTTTAATATAGGATTGCCCGGCTTTCAGGGAATCAACCTTTTTGGAGTCAATATCCAGTCCGAGGACTTTTATCCCCTTTTCCGAGAATCGGAGTAGCAGGGGCAGCCCCACATATCCCAAACCCACGATTGCCACTTGTTCATATGCCATAGTCTAGGAAATGTTTAACCCTACGTTCCGCCCGGCTTCAAGCACTTTGTCCAAACGCTGGGTGTAGAGGTGTTTTTGGCGGCTGAATCCGAGCAATTTGCGGCGGCGTTCATTTAACGCCTCCTTATCTTTGATCAAATCCTTTACGATCCCTACACATTCATCGGTGGAGTGGAATGTCGGTAAGGCATATTCATCCGGAAAATCATCCGCGAGGTGTTTGCGAGGTTCGATCACGGTAAGCGCCCCGATACTGCTAAAACCATAAACACGAGCGGGCAAACCATGCGACATCCGGTCGGGTTTATCCGCGGCAGAGCCGATAGAAAGCTGGAGCCAGCAACTGCGTGCATGATTCAGCCACGTGTCCATTTTACCGTCATCCTGACTCTTGATGAATGAGATTCCCGCCTCCTCAAATGCGGTGGTGAATTCCCCCAGTAACTTTATACGTTTGGCATGTTCTTTATTCTTCGGGTTAAAATTCCCACAGAACCCGATATCATAAGTGGGAGACTCTTGCGTCACGTCGATTAACTCCACACCACAGGCGTTTGGTAGGTAAACAACGGATTTTGTCCGGGGACTATCCTCCTCGACGGCGTGTGTAAAAAAAATGTCGAAAGGCCAAAAAAGTTTTTTGATAATGGTCCAGCGGAATTCCGACAGGCCGTTATTCCAAGGGGCATCTATGTGATAGATCGAAATGATCCAACCCTTTTTTTTGAGCTGGGAAAACCAACGCGAAAAAATGCCGAGGTTTTTGAAATATTGCTTAAAACTAATCATCACCATGGCCGGAGGCTCGTTGAATAAATCATCCGTGGGTCGGTGCAGGATCTGGTGGGGATAATTCCGGCGGGCCGCCTCGATTTGAATCGCCTCCACCCCACAATTCACACGGACAGAATCAAAATTTTCCGGTAATATAAAATAAATCATGTCGTGCGGTTATCTTTCAAGCTTCCCGCGGAATTTGCAATAAACAAAGCCCACATCACCCAAAATTGTTGGGCAAATCCGGCGTTAAACAGTTGCCCCATAAAAATATTCAGCGTAAAGGCGAGTAGGCAAGAGCCGAGGGCGAGATTTACTGGACCATAACGGTTCGCCAACATCATTTTTAAAAGCAAATAGAGCGAATAACCAATCAACCCCACGATCATCACTAACCCGGGATAACCCAGCTCGAAACGCCAATTAATCCACTGGATGTGGGAGTGTCCCCTGATGCGCCCATGATCCATCGGCACTTCCACAGGGATTGGACAGTTAATTTGAGGATAAACATATTCATTCATCCGGGGTAACCAGCTGGGAATCCCATCAAAAACAATATCCCGGCCCGGGCCGAATCCGAAAAAGGGTACTACACCGGCATTATGGGCGACTTCCTGATAAGAAAATTTCCTGACTAATTCCGAATGCGTCTTTTTAAGACCCGCCATCTGGTAAAGAATGATTAATCCAAGGATGGAGGTCATCACAACGACGATAATCACGGCGGGAACAAACCTTTTCCGGAAACCTGCGGGCACAACAAAAAAAACCATTGGAATCAGTAACCCTGCCAGAACAAACTCTAAGCTCGTGATGGGCCCCATCCAGAAACAACTCGGTAAAAACCGGAAAATAATGGCCATCCCGCCCATCACCACATAAAAAACTAACAACCTCATGCGGAACCTCCCCTCCCCAGACCTCTGGCAAACTAAGACACTCAAGGCTAAAATCATGGCCGCCATAAAGCATAATTGATTCGCACGCGCCCAAGAGGACAGGGACGCCATGAACCCGCATGCAAAGGCAACCATAAAAAAGGAAAATCCCGCTCGCCCAGTGGAGAAGTGATGGTCAAAAGTAAAAACAGACAGGATCAAGGGCAGGCTCAGGAGTAAAAAACCATTCTCCCATCCATAATCCGAAAAGACCCCGCGCCACTCGGTATTATCCATGAATCGATAAACCTGCCAGCCATCAACTATCCCGTTAACCAATAACCCGGCAAAAATAGCACCTAAAATCAATTTGTAATCCAATTGCCGGGCAAATTGCACCGCACCAAGGGCCAATAAAACCGGGGCACCATAATCCGCCCACCACCGCTGTTTGGAGTACTGGAAGTCAATTGACAAAAAAAGGCTCACGGATGTGTGCAAGAAAAAGACTAGAAGGAGTAACTTTAGTCCGGTAGGAATCCCGGGCATGATTTTTTTTGTCCGGACAATATTTTCAAATGCCATCAGGATAAAAAGCACCATCAGTGCATTACGTAAACCAACAGCATTTGCCAGCGACCAAACCAGCAAAAGGCTGGCTAAAACCCAAGTAGAAAGCCGCTCAAAAGCAAATTGCTTCAATCGGCTTTGGGAAAACATGGCGGATGAGTGAAAAATTCAACGGGTGAGTGCGGTAATATTATGCCGCCCCGGATAATTTCGCCTCAAGTTCTTTCTTTGTGGTCATTCCGACGATTTGCTCGCGGACTTGTCCTTTGCTGAAAATCAATATGGTCGGTACAGCCCTGATCCCGTATTGGGCGGCGATCCCGTGGTTATTGTCGATATCGACTTTGGTGACTTTGACTAAGCCCTTTTTCTCTTCGGCGATCTGGTCGATGAGTGGGGCGAGCATTTTGCAGGGACCGCACCAGATAGCATGAAAATCAACCAATACAGGGATATCCGACTTTAAGACCTCTGCCTCAAAATTACTCTCGTTCAAAATTAATACATTTTCACTAGCCATGATAAAAAATTCCTTGTTGAAGTTACTGTTCAGGCAATCTACCTGCGACGGCCCGCCTTGCAACACTGAATTTATGTCATAACCAATTTGCCGCTTTTGCGAGGAAAAAGACCGCTGTGGCCACTGCCACGCAAGAGACACCCGCCAAAGCATCCCATATAATCGTATTTTGGGGTGCACTCTCCGCTGAAACCACCGATTTCATTTGCGGGGATGAAGCCGATGGTGTCGGGGTGGCAGGGGCGGGAAGGACTTGTGTCTGAGGAAGCCTGACCGTCGGAGCACCCGGAGCAGCGGCTGTGGGGTTTACTGCAGGTTTCACTCCTGTAGGGGCGACAGCGATGGGGGCCGCTACAGCAGAGGGAGAAGCAACCGGTCTAGGCACACTGGTTGGAGCGACTTGTGACGGTGTCATGACTGTTGCCGCAGAAGCGGCACTTGCTACACCCACGCCCGGGGTGATTTTTGCCGTACCGGATTTCGGCGGTGCGGAAGGAATTTTAACCCGGGTCGTTTCTTTTTTCGGCGAAATCAAGGGGCTTACTGAGGAGGCCGCTTTCGGCATGTATCCTGATGAAGGAGAGCCTGGCAAAGAAATCGGGGATGTGGCACTTTTTCCGGCTGGTGGAGGAACCGGTTTTGTCGCTGCAGCTGGTTTCGGCGGTAAAGGAATCCGTACCGTTTCTTTTTTCGGCGTGGGTTTTGGAGCAGAGCTAATCCCGCTTGATGGACTTGGAATCGCAGGGACAGGTATCGGTTTTGCCGGAATAGCTATTGCCGGAATTGCTACCGGTCTCGGTGGTAATGCAGATCCGGAGGCAGGTGTCGCGGACACTAAAGCTGCAGGCGCAGGAGCGGCTACCGGGGCGACAGGTTTCGGAAATGCTGACGGGGCAGGAACTGCCGCTGATACTACTGGAGCTGGGGCGGGAGCAGCTACCGGGACAAGAGGTTTC
>JAWXBN010000052.1 GCA_034440155.1 Verrucomicrobiota bacterium
GGGTTGTTTTTGCGGCGATGGGAGTAGGCACTGGTGCCGGTGCCGGGGTAATAAAAGGTAGCGTGACAGGTTTGTCTTTGTTTAGGAACGATGAGGGGATCGTCCCTGTCGGCATTTTGACCGCTGTCATCGTGTCAAATCGGGGGACAGTGACCAATCTCCCCTCGATCTTGTGCCACAGGGCAGGGGAAACGGGTTTGGGAGGGAAATCTTTTTTGGCTTGGTCATCATTCGGGAATTTCGGGGCGGCGGACGTTTTAAAGGAGAATCCGGCGTTATCGTCCCGTTTCTTATGCAAGGCATTTTCGAAGCCCAAATCGAAAGTCCATTGAAGGGGGGTCACCGTCTTTTGGTCATATCGGGAAGCTTTTTCCCAGATGTCCACGATCGTATTTTCGTAGACATCAGCAGTTAATGACTCCTTCTCAAGCAAGGAGAAGAGGTACGAATAAAGGACGCCGCCGTGTTTGTCGCAAAAAGCCTGTAGAGAGAGCTTATTGCGCACTTTGATCTGGTCGATAAGGTAAATGTCCTGCTTGCTCATGTCGGTAAAGCAACTTGAAATAGCAAACGCTGTGACAGTCGGCTAGATAAAATTTCAGTTTTACTATGCAAGGAAAAAGTTATATCCCGGCTTTGTTGAGGATATCCGCTACGATTTTTTCGGCTTCGAAGTATTCCTTGGCTATTTCTTTGGCTTTCCGGCAATGGAAATCATAATCACTATTTATTTTGGCCGCGGCTTCCTTGATGTCGTCTAAGCTTTGGAAGGCGAATAATCCTTCCCCGACCGGGATAAATTTGCTGAATCCCGTTTGCTGGGTGATGACCGGTTTCCCGGCGGCTAGGTAACAGGCACTACGGTCACTGAACCAGCCGGTATTCAGGCGGGTGTATTGGTCCTTGGCGACGGTGAATTCACCTTTAGAGGCCCGGATATAGTCCTGATAAGCCCAGAAATCCTCGCTCATTTTGTGGGGCAAGGTAAACCGCCAACCTTGGGTCAGGAATTTCTCACGTTCGCCAGCCTCTTTCATGTCTGTGGCCAGCTCGAAAGGTTCACCACAAATGGCGGGGGCTTCGTGGAACTTATGGAATTCAGGGTTTTTACTCCAGAGATAGGTTTCCCCATTCCATTCGATATCTTTTTTGCCTCCAGTGGACCAATTTGCTATGGTCGTATAAACGGCTGATGCTGGATCGAAGGTCTTGCCCGTGGGCATTTCCCACAGGTCGGTCACGACGGGTTGGCGGGTGGGGAACCATTTAAAGTCAGTGTGGGGAACCCCGCAATCGGGTTGGTTAAGATTCTCCCCGAAACTGAAGAGGGCATGGTGGCGGGAGAGGTATTCGCGGGTGTTTTGATTGTCTTTGGCGAGTTTGATTTGTTCGACAGCGGGGTCACTTTCGATGTAAAGGAGCCTTTCCGAGGCGAGGAGCTCGTCGTTGAATTCCTGTGAACCGCACACATTAAAAATCGCGTCAGCGGAGCGGTAAAGCTCCTTGATCCGCTCAAAACTCAGGCCTGCCGTCGGTTGATCGGGGAGGTAACGGGCGCAGTAACCCCAGTTTTCTTTGCCTAAATCGTATCTTTCAAAAAGTCCGGCGAGGGTTTTCGCTGCGTAACTATAATCTTCAGTAACCTCGAAAGTGCTCGGGTTATACGGGATCCTAGCCGAGTCTTCGATATAATAGACCTCGTGTCCGAGGCGTTTGGCCCCGATCAAGTAATGCATGTGCTGCCAGACGACCCCTGCGATAGGGCAGCTGGCCATGAACCCCATAACGATAATCCGCTTTTTATCTTTCACAGGGTCATAATTAAACAAATTTCCGATCAAGCCGCAATCTTTCATCTAGCAAGTTTTATCCAAATCCAGAACACGCATTCCCTCCAATGGGCAAAACTGAGGAGTTAGCTTGTGGTGAATCAGGGGGGGTGAAATTTTAGCGTGATTTTCGCGGGGGGCTTAGGTAATTTGTCAGGCGTGAATAAAACTTCCCTCCAATTTCTTGAGAAACTGATTAATACCCCTAGTCCTTCGGGGTTTGAAGCTAAGGGCCAGAGAGTGTGGCTGGATTATGCCGCGCAATTTGCGGATGAAACCTCGACGGATGCTTACGGCAACGCCATAGCGGTCTTGAATCCTAAGGGCAAAACTAAGATCATGGTCGCCGGCCACGCCGATGAAATCGGGTTCATGATTAATTATATCAATGACGAAGGTTTTATCTACGTACAAGCCATTGGCGGGATCGATGTCTCGCTGGCACGAGGGCAGAGGGTTTTTATCCACGGGGCAAAAGGGGCGGTAACGGGTGTGACCGGAGCCCTCGCGATCCATCTCCAAGACAAGAGTGCTGATGCCAAAGCTCCGAAGATCGAGGAGATATTCATCGATATCGGAGTCAGGGACCGGAAGGAAGCCGAGAAACTTGTTTCTGTCGGAGACCCGGTGACGTATGTCGATGCTTTCGAGGTGCTGCGCGGGAATACCGTCGTCGCGCGGGCTTGTGATAACCGGATCGGCACTTTTGCCGCCGCAGAGACATTGCGCCTGCTCAAAGAATCAAAAAAATGTGACGTGTGCGTGGTGGCGGTGAGTACGGTTCAAGAAGAAAACGGACTCTATGGCGCGCAAATGGTCGGGTACAGTATTAAACCCGACGCCGCCTTGGTCATCGATGTGGGACATGCTACAGACATTCCGCCTTGCACAAAAACAAAGCATGGGGATGTCCGACTGGGCAAAGGCCCGATCCTGAGTGTGGGCAGTGCGAATCACCCCGTGGTGGTGGAACGCCTGAAAATCTCGGCAGCCAAGGCCAAGATCGATTACCAAAAGGGGATCGATCCCCGCTGGAGCGGGACGGATGCCGACGGGATATTCCTCTCGCGTGGCGGAGTACCGACGGCATGTATCGGTTTGCCGAACCGTTATATGCATACACCTGTGGAGATGATTGATCTCGGAGATCTGGAGGCGATTTCGGTTCTTTGTGCGGAATTCTGTCGTTCGGTCAAATCCGGCGAGACATTCAAGGTGAAAATTTAACTGATAAAGGTAAGGAATATTTATGAAAAAAGTTCTAGGCATTTCAGCTCTCCTGTTACTCATGGCGTTAACGGCGGGGGGGGTTTATTGGTGGTTTTTTCTGCGTTCGTCCAAACCAATGATCTTGGTGAATACCCTTCCGGCGGACACGGTGCTCTATCTGGAGCTTAAAGATGTCAGTAAACTTAAAGAAGACTTCAAGAAGACGGCTTATTACAAAATATGGAATGATCCCGGGGTACAGGCATTTGTCGGGCCGATGATGAAAACCTCCGACGGCGTAATACCGAATAAGGTACTGGACTCGATCCGTAAAGCCCAGACACCTCTGCCGGGTGCGGCCGGTGGCCCCCAGATGGACCAGGTCTCACGTATGGTCGAGCTCTTGGGCAAATACCTCCCGGACGTCATCCAAAAGCAGGCTATCTTTGCGATTCCTGAGCTGAAAATCTCGCCCCCACAAATGACTTTAATCCTCGCGTATGACTATATGAATGCCTCGGGCAAACAAAAGGAATTCGAGACCGCGCTCAAAACCGAGTTAAAAGGATTTTCCCTCGGCGAGGAAAAGAAGGTTAAAGGGACCAAAATCATTACTGTGAAAAATGCCCAGAATATGGTGATCGCAAAGGCTACCTTTGGGACAATGGTCGTTTACAGTGTGGGATCTGATACTAAAATACTTGAGGAGATGATTGAACGCCATACCTCGGGCAAGGCCGATGGGAGCTTGTCGGAATCGGAGAATTTTAAATTTGCCATGGGGAAAGTCTCTAAGGATTATGCTTCCCTAGCTTTTGTGAATATCGAAAGTATCGTAAATATTGCCAAACCCTTTTTGGGACTTATGCCCAGCGGGAAATCCACTCTAGAGCAGGTGCAGGCCTATAAGGGAATCATCGCCACGACATCCATCCGGACGGATGGGATGTTACAGGAAGAGAGTTATTATATTATGCCGCAGGCGCAGAGGCCTGAGTATATGAGGACTCCGGGGGTATTAGATTACAAGACCCTGCCCCTGACTAGCCCGGCGACGCAGTTGTATCTGGCAGGACGCAGTGGCAGTATGGTAGGGATGTATGATTTTATGATGAAACAGGCTTACAAGGGAGATCCCATGAGCCAGCAAACTGTTTCAAATCTAGAGTCCATGTTTGCCTCTCGGGGGATTAATCTCCGGGATGATTTTTTTGGTGCATTTGGTGATGAGAGTGCCTTTATCGTGGATTGGCCCGGGGACCAAGCCAGCCCGCGTATATTCCTTGCGCAACAAACCAAGGATGCAGGCAAATTGCGCGGGACAGTGGACAAACTCGTGGGAATGTTACAAGAGTTTGGCGGGAAGGAATTAGCCGTCCAGACATCGACCAATGCGACAGGGATGGTCGTTTATTCGATCCCCATTGGGGGCACCTTTGCCCTGCTTTCCCCGACGATTTCCGTGTCCGATCAGTATCTCGTCGTGGCGAATTCCACCGAGGCACTGGACTTGGCGGTCAGCCGCACAAAGTCAACGGGTGATACGATTGAAAAGTTACCCGCTTACTCGGAGGCATTGGCCAAAGTGCCCAAAGGGGGATATACGATGGGATATGTGAATTCAAAAGATTTATTCACCCGCATCTATGAGATGATCAGGACCTATGCCGCATTGGCCGGGGCCTTTATTCCTCCCGATCAGGAAAGCGGGCTCAACCTGAAAAAAATCCCCGAGACAAAAGCCATTGCCCAGTATTTGTCGAATTCAATCTCTACGGAAGTCGCCGATCCCCAAGGGATTTACGGGGTGAAGATTTCCTCGCTTGGCAATCAGGCCTATGGGATCGTGGTTATTTTTGCTGCCGGGGCCATTATCCCAAATTTGGATAAAATCAAGGAGATGAATCCCTTGAGTTCATCCAAGCCCATGCCGAAAAAATCCGCCGTGACTCCTGGCACAGCAGCGGCACCGGCGGGTGATGTGAGCGGGCTGAAGCGTTCTGATATGAGGACAAGGGCGGTTTCATTTGTCAACGACATCAAAATGATCGAGGCGGCAGCTGAACAAAATGCCATTGAGAATGGGCTTGCCCCAGGACAAACCGTCTCATTCAGTCAGCTTGTCCAGGCGAAATATTTCAAAGATGGGTCCATGATCGCCCGGGGACAAAGTGCTGTCGGTCTCCCTCCGGAACTCACCTTTGACAAGGTTTATACGGATATTGATCCGACCCGCAGGCTCTATATCCCGATGGAATACCGGAATCTTTTTGCCCCCTCCATCACCGCAGATGACCGTGTCTGGCAGGGAGCATCCCTGACTCCTGCTGAGGCACCGCAGGCTTCCGCGCCTGGGGCTTCGGTTATACCCGCGCCCAGTGGGAGTACGATTCCTGTCACGCAAAATGCGCCATCCGCCCCCGAGGAATCTTTTATTCCGGCATCAGCTTTTATGGTGGACTCGATCCTGCTCGACCCGGCTAATAATGAAGCTACGGTGACAATGAATAAAAAAATCATCGTCGATAAAGGGGAGGAATTTGACTTTAATTACCAAGGTAAAGACTATCGCCTGCGCGTCATTGATGTCCAAGAAACTTCCGTCACCATTGAGGATACCGTGACAAAGAAGTCCGTGAAAGTTATTTACACGCCCAAGTGACCCCTCTTGTCTCTCTGGAGTGTGTGGGTCAAGGTCCTTCTGTGATGACGGTATCATCGTGTTCGTAACAGGGCGCGCACATGCACAGGAGCTTTAGGAGGGTGGCCCCGGTATTGGTGATCTTATGTTTTTGGCCGGGGACAATCGCGATCGAGTCACCGGGTTTAACCGTGAACTCTTCCCCCGCAAGCCTCATCAGGCCGTGGCCATCGGTAATATAATAAATCTCCTCGGTCTTGATATGATAATGTTCCTGCGTGGATTGACCGGGCTCCAGGCGGGCCTCCGCTAGACTCTGATTTTTGACCGAGGAATTCCTGTACGCCAGTAGCTCCCGGATTTCCGAGCCATCCTTGGTCTTGAAAGCAGGGACTTCATTAATATTGGTGAGGATGTTATTCATAAGGGGTTCCGTTTGATCAAGAGGAAAAGTAGGTTCAGAAAAGATCCATTATTTAAAATCTATTTTTCCGGCGCCGATATTACTGTCGGCATCTTCCATACGGATAAAGACACGGTCGACGAGGTCGGGGGCGGTGTAAATGAAGGATTTTTCTTTATTGTCGAGGATGCCTTGGGTCGGTGCGACGGGGAAATAATGGAGGCCATCGGTGGAGGCCGTGACGGATTTGATGGTGCTGAGGTTATCAGTGACGGTGAATTGTGCCTGTTTGCCTGAGATTTTGACGTTGGTCATGACAGGGGGGGTATTATCGATCTGGAAACGGCGGCTCGTGTCGTCGGTTGATTGTATTTCGCCCGGGAGATTTGACAGGCTGTCATCGGCATCGACTTTAATAAAATAATTCCCGTCAGGCCAGCCAGTGGTATCCCACATAAAAATGGGGGCATCGAGCTGTTCTTCCAAGGGGTGCCAGGAATTGTCCCCTTCCATTTTATAAGACACTTTGTAGAGCAAATTGTCCTGGTTAGGATCGGCGGCATTCCAAAGGGCAAAGTGGAGGCCGCGGGTAGGGGCACCGAGGGATTTGGGCATTTGCATCATCGCATTTTGAGCGCCGATATCCGTAGGGGAAGGCGGGGGTGTATTGATGGCCATTTGCATAGCCGAGATTTGGGCGGCAATCATGGCCGGGGTCATGCCGGGGGCATTCACCTGGATAGGGAAAGGGAAATAACTACTGGCGAGAATCTCAATATTTGAAATGACGGGGGGTAAATTCGCAGGGCGGTAAAAAAACGAGACAATATTGATGATTGGTGAGGTTTTGCCTTTCAGGACGAGCTTGTATTGGAAGTATTGTGAGGCCGGACTTTGGATTTTTCCGTCACTGACGGGTTTCCACTCAGACCATGATTTGTCGGAGGTGGGGGTATTACCTGAACGGGAGTAAATGGTGATTTCAGAGCCATCGGGTGTGGCTGCCTCGACTTGGAGATTACCCCAGCGCACAAAGAAATTTGAATTAAAAACCTCGGACTCAAAAATGCCTTCGGCAGATTTTTCTTTCAGGAGACTCCAGACCCCGCCTGTATTACTGCCGATCAAATAAACAGTCCCGTCATCTTTGCCTGCTAATTTCGTAATTTGATTTGAGGGGAGTTTCTGGACGAGATTAGCTTTCCCCTGTGAGTCAATTTCAAAAAGGTAACCATCGTCCCCGGTCCCGACCAAGGCTTTCGAGTCCCGGATAATCAGGCTGTGTCCGGTGAATTTCGAGGACCATACCTTTTGGAATTGCCCATCGGGGGCCAGATAGTGCAGCACGGTACTGCCCCCTTTTCCGGGTTCACCATTTTCGACTTGGCCCGGAGCAGTCGTCGAGTCAAGTGGGGCAGGGATAGGCTGGGGGGCTGGTGTGGCCGGTGCAGCGGTATTTTGGAGATTCATGATATTTGCCACAGTATTTAGATCAGGGCTTTTGTGTGTCGTAGGGGTATTAGCACCAGTCCCATCCAGAACAAGGGCGAAAATGCCCCCATCGGGTGTGACCCCGATCCGCTTTACCTCTTTCTGGTTCGAAGACAGGAGCACATAACTGCTTTTATCACCGGGATGAATCCGGTAAAGGAGACCGGTTCCTTGCGTGCCGGCGAGCAGGTTTTTATCATTGTCCCACGCGAGGGAGACAATGTTTGGTTCATCACTGTCGAAGAAGACCGAGGATTGGTTTTCCCCGGTGACTTTATAGATGATGCCTTTATCCCCCGTAGCCACGTAAAGATTGTCGTCCTGGTCGAAAATCATCGCAAATACGTTTTTTTCTTTCGGCTCGAAATAAACCGATGATTTTCCATCCTTGTCGAGCCGGAGCACTTTGCCATCGGGCGAAGTGGCGATAAAAACCTCCCCCTTGTTATTAATCGCAAGGGCGAAGATATTCGTATCATCGCTGGTGAAGAATTCTTTGGTTTCTCCATTTGTCGAGACTTTCCAGACTTTGGCTTTGTCGCCAGTGGAGATAAAGAGGTTGCCCTGTTGATCAAAAGCGGCATCCCAGAGGTAGGCAGAGGTGATGTCGGTGATTTTCTTCAAGGCAGGGGAGAGGATGATGGTGCCTTCGCTGGTGAGTGTCACGCCTTCGGCTTTTCCACCGGCGAAATCCACATATTTTTCATCCGAGACTTTTTGGGTTTCTACTGCTCGCAGGGGGAAAATCAGGAGAAGACTGATGAGTAGGAACGATTTTTTTATGGGGGTAAAGGCTTTCATCAGCGGTTAATCACTTGGAGTTTAACGGATTTTGTCCCGAGTGCAACGCCATCTTGGGGCAGGGCTTGGCGGGATAACTCGACTTGGTCGATGAAGGCCACGGGTTGGTTGATTTTTGTATCTTGGTAAAGGGAGATAATGGATGCTGGCAGGTTTTCACTGGTCTTGTCTTCGACGACGATGCCGGGGGCATTCTGTATCAGCCTGAGGTAATAGGCGTCTTGGGGGACTTGTTTATTAAAAAGATCGATGAGTTGTTTAGTATTGACCGGGTTTTCCCCCTTGGCAAAGAGGCGCGTAGGATGCAGTCCTCGCTCGATCTTTTCGCTCGTGGATGTGCTCTCATCGCCCATCATCATGAATAACAGGGAAATGACCGGTGATTGGTTGTTAATAGTGGCGGCATCACAAAGCTGGAGTACCAGTTCCCCCGCCTTGATTTCCTCGGGGATTTTGACGGATATTTTTTTAGTGAGGGGTTCACTCCTCCACGGGCGTATGGTGTAGGAGAGTTCGATCGTTTCCCCAGGACGGACGGAGCGTTTACTCACCGATATCCCTTCCAGTGAGGAAACTTTTTTTACGGGGAGGGAGTCCCACTCCATTTCCAGGGATTGCAACCGAGGTTTTTCAAAAGGATTCGTTAAAAGGGCTGAGAGTTTAAAGCTGGCATCCATGATCATCATGAGCCTTTCCGACTCCTCACCGCTGTAAGTATCTTTAAAGTCGAGAGGCGGTTTACCTTCGAAAACCGCTTTGCCTTTCATGCGGATGGTAAATTGTTTCGAATAATCCATTACCCGTGTCGCTGACGAGGCGAGCACCAGCGATAAAAGCATGGGTGTGATTTCCTCAATCTGGGTGACCTCATATTGATAAGTTTTTTTACCGTATTTCGGGTCTATCGTGGTAATGGAGACAGGAATGGTTTCCGGTGAAGGCCCGATGATTCCTCCAATGGCAGTGAGGCGGTCTTGGGTAATCGTGCCGATATTTTGTCGGAGGTTGGCGACTTTGAAAGAACGCATGAGGCTAGGCAATATGCTCACGATCTCCGCTTGGGCCATGGGCATCTCGACTGCACCCATCTCAAAGAAGGGATGGCCGAATGCTAAGACACGGTTCCCGTCGCGGTAGGTTAATGTCCCGGTTCCTGATATGCTCATGTCGCCACGGACGAGGACGCCGGAGACGGCGGCGCCGGGGATGAATGGGGCTTCGATTCTTTTTTCCACACTGCCCCCGCCCGTGCTGGCTTGTGCGGCTGAAAGCCCGTATTTTTTAAAGAGGGGCGCATAGAGTTCGATCACGGGAGAGGGGACTCCACCGACGGACAGGGGGATCGATAAACGCTGGAGCCCCGAGAAATCGGCGGATTTCCCGTCGGCAAGTAGGACATGAGTCGTGCGGTTCCAGGCATTTGTCGCGGGAGTGTCAAATTTAAAGACATCAAGCATCGGCTGGATCGGGGTGATCCCGCAGTATCGTTCCGTTTCAAAAATCTGTAAGCCGTAACCGAGGGCCCCGACGAGTTTGCCATCGATATACATCGGGCTACCACTCATCCCGGCCACTGCCCCACTATTCCATGTTTTGGCATCGGGTAATTTGCACAGGATTAAATCGACTCCCGGCCCGATGAAATTATCGAGGACGCCGACGACCTCAGCATTAAATGACTCGATATTGCTACCTTGGAAAACCGTGTAGATTTTGCCGCGCATTCCCGGGCGCACATCCTTTAAGGGCATGACGACGGCTTTCTCCAAAGGGGTTTGTGCCGTGAGTAGGCAGGGTAAAAAAATGAATGTCAAAAACCACAATCGGATCATGCGCACCCACTATGCTTGAAAATCAACGCGAGGCAAAGGTTTTTAAAGAGGAAAATAACCCTCTTTTTACGTATTTTTATTTAATTTTATAGCGCAAAAAATTCATCCCAAAAGAACGTGGTTTTTTTCTGGGAGAATTTGCAGAAGACTTTTTTTACTGACACGAGTTATCCTTCCAGAGTTCCCTCCGGCCGATGCGTTCCCCTGAGCAAATTGCTGCGGTGGGTCAAAAGTTTAAAAGTGATCGCCTAAAAAGGACATTGAAACTCTGGGGTGTTTGGGTAGTTTAAAGTGAATGATGGATTTGTTCTTCTATTTAGGTTTTCTTCCCGGAGGCACGGAATGGGTGGTTATTTTTGTAGTTTTCCTCCTGCTTTTCGGGTCGAGTAAAATTCCAGAATTTGCCAAGGGCTTGGGCAAGGCTGTCAGGGAGTTCCAGAAAGCAAAGTCTGAATTTGACAATGAGATTAAAAACCTGGCCGAACAGACGCAGGATCACGTTGACACTCTTAAAAGCGATTTAATCAGGACTCCTGAGAGCATTGTTTCCAGTGAGGGCAAATTGCTCGCAGGCACATTTACCGGTGATGGCCGGGTTCAGTCGCCGCACAGTGATTTTGCTGTCGAGGTGGATCATCGTATGCCGGGGGATAAGGTTTTTGATGCGAATACGGGCAAACCCTTTCTGATTCCGGATCCATTAGTGGCCGTTTCTGTTGAAACTCCCTCACCGGCATCTGAAAAGCATGAGGGATGATTTTCGCGGGGACTAGGTGCTTGATGGGGTGGTATTTGTAAAGGCCATCATGGCTCTTTAAGCATTTGACAGCTTTAGCGGGAGAGAGTAATTCTATCTAGTTTTTGTAGTGACCCCGATTTGCAGTTTTTTAGCTGAAGAGTGAAAAATCTGCTTGATTGGGGTTTTTTAGTGTTTTTCCGGAAAAATGCCGGTGAAATGTGAAGTCTAATTGGAAAGAATCTATCTATATGGCGAATACAATTTTGATCGGGGCTCAATGGGGTGATGAAGGTAAAGGGAAAATTATTGATGTCATCACCGAGAAAGCGGACATTGTGGTCAGGAGCCAAGGGGGAAGTAACGCCGGACATACTGTGGTCGTGGACGGGGTAAAATACGTGCTCCACCTTTTGCCGAGCGGGATTTTGAGGAGGAAAAAAGTGTGTGTGATCGGTAATGGTGTCGTCATTGACCCAGTAGGCTTAGTCGCCGAGATGAAAGAGCAAATCGCCAAGGGGATCAAAATCTCCCCCCAAAACCTGAAGATCAGTGAGAATGCCCACGTCGTCCTGCCTTATCACCGTGAAATCGACGGGTTACGTGAAGATCTCAAGGGAAAGAAAAAAATCGGCACCACCAAACGCGGCATCGGCCCGACATATTCTGACAAGGCTAACCGGTGTGGTATCCGCATGATCGACCTGATCCAGCCGGAGGTTTTTAAGGCGAAATTACTCGAGAAGACCAAAGAAAGTAATTTGGTGCTAAAGTCTCTCGGGGCCAAACCCGGTAAAAATGCCGGGACGATCAAGGCGTATTTGGAGGTGGGTAATTACCTGAAACCTTTTGTGACCAATACGGCCGTTTATTTGCATGATGAATTTAAGAAAAAGAAAGAAATCCTTTTTGAGGGGGCGCAAGGCACATTCCTCGATATTGATTTCGGCACTTATCCTTATGTCACCTCATCGAATACCACGGCAGGCGGGGCTTGCACCGGAAGCGGATTCCCCCCGAACCGGATCGACCACGTCATGGGTGTGGTGAAAGCTTACACGACTCGGGTGGGTGAAGGCCCTTTCCCCACCGAGGATAAAGTCATTACGGATATGCTCCACTCGATGGGGCGGGAGTATGGGTCCACCACAGGCCGTGCCCGCCGTTGTGGTTGGTTTGACGGGGTAGTCGCCGGATATGCGGGGATGATTAACGGGATTGATTCCCTCGCCGTGACTTGTTTGGACGGTCTGGACCAGCTCGATGAGATTAAGCTCTGTACCTCATATAAACTCGGTGGAAAAACCGTCAAAGTCATCCCAAATGACTTGGGACAATTTGCTTTGTGTAAACCCGTCTACAAAATATTTAAAGGCTGGAAAAAAGACATTTCCAAAGCCCGTAAATGGACCGATCTGCCCAAGGAAACGAGGGATTATCTGGATGCCGTGGCCGGCCTAGTGGAAGCAAAGCTAAAGATTGTTTCTGTCGGTCCCGCCCGGGACCAGTCGATATTCATTTAATCCCATGAAAGGTAAAAAAATTCCACAACATGTCGCCGTGATTATGGACGGCAACGGCCGTTGGGCTAAACAACGGGGGCTGCCCCGTGTCGCCGGGCACAGGAAAGGGGCCGAGTCTGTCCGGACGATTGTGGAAACAGCCGGGAATATGGGGATCAAATATGTCACCCTCTACGCTTTTTCGACGGAAAACTGGAAACGTCCCAAAATGGAGGTGAATGCCTTGATGGGGCTTCTCGAGGACTTTCTCAAAAAAGAAACCCAGAGGATGATTAAAAATAATATCCGGCTCCAGGCCATTGGCCGCCTCTCAGACCTGCCAAAGTCCGTGCAGCAGGAGCTGCACCTCGCGATCCAGGCCACCGCAAAAAATACGGGGATTACCTTGATATTCGCTTTGAGCTACAGCGGGCGGGCAGAGATTATCGACGCGGTCAAGTCCCTGATCCGAGAGGTCAAAGAGGGTTTGATCGACCCGGCGCAAATTGATGAGGTGGTCCTTTCCCAGCATCTTTATACCCGTTATTATCCCGACCCGGATTTATTGATCCGTACCAGTGGCGAGATGAGGCTGAGTAATTTCCTGCTCTGGCAGCTTTCTTACACGGAGATATACGTGACCAAAACCCTTTTCCCGGATTTCGGGGAAAAGGAATTTAAGCTCGCGATCGATGATTATGAGAGCCGCCAGCGGCGTTTCGGGGAGGTGAGCGAATGAAAGGGAGGATAATCAGTACCATTTGCTTATGGGGGGCCGTTTTCGGGGTGATCCTGACGAATTGGCTGCCGGGCTATTACCTTTTGTTTAATTTCATCGCCGTCGTGGGGTTACTTGAGTATTACCATTTCTTAAAGCGTGAAGGGGCCCGCTTGGCTTATGGCAGTGCCGTGATCGCCACGGTCCTCCTGATCACCGGCATCATTTACCTTCACCAGAGCCATGGCGAAGTCGCCGCTTGGGCGTGGTCGTCCGGGATTTTTACCGCCTTATGCCTCTGGGTGCTTTGTGCGTCCATGTGGTGTGCGGGTGAACGTTCCCCTCTGGAGACAGTCGGGGGAACCCTCTCGGGATTCATCTATGTGCCCTGGTTGTCGCAATTCATGGTGCTGATTGTATTTGGTATCCCGCAAATTGCTTTGACGGCTACCGGGGGATTTTACCTCTTGTATCTCCTGATCGTGACTAAACTCTGTGACACTGGGGCATTACTGACAGGAATGGCTTTTGGTAAACACAAGATGAGCCCTCGGATTAGCCCCAAAAAAACGTGGGAAGGTTTGGTCGGGGGGATCCTCACTTCTGTACTGGCGAGCTTTTTGTTTGCGCATTTTTTCCATGGGACAAAGCTCCTGCTGATTTCACCGGCCGAGGCCATTGGATTAGGTTTTGTACTGGCCGTCGCTTCGGTCATCGGGGACTTGGCTGAGTCTTACCTTAAACGCGGGGCGCATATCAAGGATTCGGGCAATATTATCCCGGGAATCGGGGGGATACTGGATTTGATTGATAGCTTGCTCTTCACCGGACCCGTTTTATATTTCTACCTGAGATTTTTTACATCATGAAAAGAAAAGTGATCATACTGGGTTCGACTGGATCCATCGGAACAAGTGCCCTCAAGGTCGCGCGTGATTTACCGGACCGCATGGAGGTCGTGGGGATCGCTGCTAACCGTAGCACGGATGTCATTCTCCAGCAGATCGCGGAGTTTAATCCCCGGATCGTAGCCTTGACCGATCCTGATGCAGCCAGGACAGTGCGTGAGGCATTACCCGGATCAAATACACCCGTCCTCGACGGGTTGGACGGCCTGGAGGAGATTTCGAAATTCCCCGAAGCAGACATGGTTTTGATCGCGATCGTGGGCACTGCGGGATTAAAGCCCGCGCTGGCGGCGATCCGTGCCGGTAAAGATATTGCCGTGGCCAGCAAAGAGATCCTCGTCATCGCTGGGGAGATCGTGATGCGCGAGGCTAAAAAGTACGGGGTGAAAGTCTTGCCCGTGGATAGTGAGCACAGTGCGATCTGGCAATGCCTCGACGGTAAACCTGTCGAGAGTATTAAACGCCTGGTCCTGACGGCTTCCGGTGGCCCATTCCGCGGTAAAAAACGGGATGATCTCCATGACGTGACTGTGGAGCAAGCTTTAAAGCATCCCACATGGAATATGGGCAAAAAAATCACGATTGATTCCTCGACGATGTTTAATAAGGGCCTGGAAATGATCGAAGCGCGTTGGCTCTTTGGCCTGCCCATCGAGCAGGTCGATGTGATCATTCACCCCCAGAGTATTGTCCACTCGATGGTCGAGTACAATGACGGATCGGTCATCGCCCAGATGAGTATTAATGATATGTGTTACCCGATCCAGTATGCGGTCGTGTATCCGGATCGGGTGCCGAACTCCATGCACCACCTCGACCTGTCGAAAATGAAAGCTCTGACTTTTGAGGAGCCTGACATTGAGACATTCATCTCCTTGCGCTTGGCTCGTGAGGCTGGTCATACGGGTGGGACCTTGCCTGCCGTATTTAATGCCGCGAATGAAGTGGCTGTGGATTACTTTTTAAACCGCCGGATCGGGTACACCCGTATCTGGGACTGTGTGGAACAATGTATGGCCCGTCACGGGGTCCGGCATGCTGACGATCTGGAAACCGTCAGTGAAGCGGACTCTTGGGCGCGGGCCGAAGCGGAGAAACTGTGTCAGACATTTTAACCTATCTATATATCGTTTTTGCCATTATCTTTTTCTTTTCATTGGCCGTGGGGGTCCATGAATGGGGGCACATGCTTGCCGCCCGCTGGCGGGGGCTGAAAGTCGAGCGTTTCTCCATCGGATTTGGCCCGCCCTTGGTGACTTGGCGGCGTAATGGCATCGACTACGCGATCTGTTCGATTCCTCTCGGCGGTTATGTGGCCTTGCCGCAAATGGCTCCGATGGAGGCTATCGAAGGAGAGACGGAGAGTAAACGGGATGAGCTGCCCCCGATTACTCCCGTGGACAAAATCATCGTCGCATTTGCCGGTCCGCTTTTCAGCTTCCTGCTGGCTGTGGGACTGTCCCTGATTGTCTGGAATGTGGGGGTGCCAGCTGACAAAAGCGATTTCATCACGACGATTGGTTATGTGGACCCGTCCATGCCCGCGGCGAAAGCGGGTTTGCAGGAAGGGGACAAAATTATCGCTATCGATGGTCTAAAAGTCCGTAAATGGAGACAGGTCATGCTCAATATCGTCCTGGGCACGGGAAAAGACGTTAATGTCACGATCGAGCGTGACGGTATGGTCAAAACCATTCCTGTCACTCCATCCCGTGAAAATGAGGACCGTTTACGCCGCATCGGGATATCACCCGCAATGACTTTTGTCGTTGGTAAACTGATCAAGAATTCCCCCTTTGCAGTCGCAGGGTTAAAACCTGGGGATCAGATCGTTTCCCTGGACGGTAAACCTATCGAGAATTATATATCCTTCGTAGACCTTACCCGGGCGAAAGTCGACCAGTCCATCCCGATTGTGGTTAAGCGCGGGACACAAACAATCGATGCCATGGTTATTCCGAGGAAAGCCAAAGGGACAGAACAGGTTTTGCTCGGCACCATCGAGTTCAAATCAGAGGCTTATGTGGATTACCCGACACCCGTTCAGCAAATCTCGGATATTATCTACCAGACAAAAAGGATTTTGGTCGCACTCTTTACGCCCGGCGGAGGGATCGATCCTAGTCATCTGAGCAGTGCGGTCGGCATTTTTGATGCTTACTCACAGATGGTGAAATACGATATCCGCTTGGCGATTTGGTTCAGTGTCCTTTTTAATACCAGCTTAGCGATTTTTAACCTCTTTCCCTTGCCCGTTCTTGACGGGGGACATATCGTGTTAGCGATCATTGAGAAAATCAGGGGCCGCGCGATCAATATTAAAATCCTCAGTGCCATTCAGACAGTCTTTGTCGTCATGTTATTAGGGCTTTTTGTTTATGTCACATTCTTTGATGTGAAACGCCTCGCCCGGCGACAACAACAGGAAGAGCTTGTGAAAGAAGAGGAAAAAAGGGTGATCGAATTTAACGCCCCTGAATACTATAACAATACAACACCTCAATCCTAAAAAATGATTATGAGTTATTGCCAAAATCCATTTGTTTACAATCGCCGTAAAACCCGTGAAGTCGTAGTCGGCACTCCCGGACAAGGGGGAGTCTTTATGGGGGCGCACCACCCGATAGTCGTCCAGTCGATGATCACCAGTGATACGATGGATACCAAAGCCTCGGTCGGACAATGTCTCGACTTGGTGAAAGCCGGTTGTGAAATCGTCAGGATCACGGCCCCTACAGTCAAAGATGCGGCAAATCTTGAAAATATTGTCAAAATCCTCCGCGACCAGGGTTGTCTCGTGCCGATCGTCGCTGACATTCATTTTAAACCCGATGCGGCCATGGAAGCCGTCAAATGGGTCGAGGCGATCCGGGTAAATCCGGGTAACTACGCTGATAAAAAGAAATTTGCAGTCATGGAATATACCGATGAGGAATACCAACGGGAACTCGACCGCATCGAGGAGGCTTACAAACCCCTCGTCCTGAAATGTATCGAGCTTAAACGCGCCATCCGGATCGGGACAAATCACGGTTCGCTCTCGGATCGGATCATGAACCGGTTCGGCGACACCCCGCGCGGCATGGTCGAGAGTGCGTTGGAATTCGCCCGGATTTCGAGGAAATACGGGTTCCACAATTTTAATTTCTCGATGAAATCCTCGAATCCCAAGGTGATGATCGAGGCTTACCGTCTACTGGTCAGGATCCTGGATGAGCAAGGCCCGGATTGGAATTACCCGCTGCACCTCGGAGTGACGGAGGCCGGGGACGGGGAAGACGGACGTATCAAGAGCGCGATCGGGATTGGATCCCTCTTGGATGACGGCATCGGCGACACGATCCGGGTTTCCCTCACGGAAGATGCGGTTTATGAAATTCCCGTCGCCCTGGACCTGATAAAAAAATATAATGACCGACTGGAGTCTCCTGCCAGCAAGGAACCCTTGCCCGTACTGAATATCACCGAGTCGCGTGATCCTTATTCTTATCAACGCCGGGCTACCCAGCAAATTGTCGCGGGGAATATGCCTATCGGAGGGGAACAAACCGTCCGTGTCGAGGTCGAGATTCCTGAATCGGCCTCTGATCTGAACGGAGTCTTGGCCCAATTCTCCCGCCTGCGGGCTGATGAACTCGCCTTTGCAGAGATCATTAATCTGAAGATTTCTTCCGCTGCCGATATCGAGGGATTAAAGACGATCCGTGCCCAGTCGAAAGTGCCGCTGTCGGTGAGTGTCGGTGACCAGAAACAATTTGCTTTTGATGCGCTGGCCCATGTGGATAAGGTGAATTTCCAAGCTTCAAAAAATTGGTCTCAGGATGAATTCAGAAAACTGATCTCGCAAGCCCATGCCAGTAATAAAGTCCTCCAGATCGAAATCGGGGACGGGCAAATAACTCAGGCGGAGGAATTCCTGCAAATTGCTCAAAAGGAAGTTTTTCACCTGGTCTCAGTAGCGGTTAATGGGGTAAGGGATTTTGCCCCCATTCCTGCCCACCGGATCATGGCAGCATGGTTACAGGAAAAAGGTTATCCATACCCGATTCAATTAATCTTTGACGGGGACACCTCGGAGAATCCTTTGCTTGATACCTCCACGGTATTTGGAAGCCTGCTTTGTGACGGTTTTGGTGATTCAGTGCGTTTCGGGGGTTCCCTCGATGCACTGGAGAGGACTCGGATTTCTTATAATATCCTCCAGGCCGCCGGTTGCCGGTCGGTGAAAACCGATTATGTGGCTTGTCCGTCTTGCGGACGTACACTGTTTAACCTCCAGACAACCACCGCCCGCATTAAATCAGCGACCAGCCACCTCAAGGGTGTCAAAATCGCGGTGATGGGGTGTATCGTTAATGGCCCTGGTGAAATGGCTGATGCGGATTTCGGTTATGTCGGCGGGGCTCCCGGGAAAATCAATCTCTACGTGGGTAAAACCGCCGTGAAATTTAATATCCCCGAGGATGAATCTGTCCAACTCCTGATAGACCTTATTAAGGAACATCAGAAATGGGTCGAGGCCCCCGTCAAAAAACAAGTCGCTGAAGAAGTCGCCGGGTAAGTCCTGGGGGGGGGCTTTTTTTTAAAAACGATCCATTATTTTCCAGGCGGGTTCCGCGAATGGAGAAACGGTACTTACTCCGGCCTGGAATGCGGGATTTTGTGGAGCTCTTGCCGGATCAGGGATTCGGTCCATTGATTCAAGACCCGTATTTGTGCGGGAGTGACTTCTGAACGGCGCAATTTGCCTCCATTCATCCATTCCCCGAGCAATTTGCTCAGGTGCTCACCTAAAATATCCAGATCGGGCTCGGGATGGAGGCCGAGGCCTTTGAGGAGGGAGAGTTCGAGCTGGGAAAGGATAATCGCATCAGGGCTTTTCTGGTCGAGCCAGCTTAAGAGTGTGTCGAACCAGTGGTAAAGCTCGGGGTGGGGGATTTCGATTTCGGAGACGATCTCGAGGAGTTCGATCGCGTAGGAGATGAATTCCAGCCTCTCTACCTCCGAGGCGATTTGCTCAGGACGATGGCTGAGATCGAAGGAGGAGAGGGAATGGAGGTCGGAGTGTCGCGAGTGGCGGATGGAGAGCGTGCCGGAGTTCAGGAGATCGAGTTTGCCTGAGAATTGGTTTTTGGTTTTTCGTGCGCCCTTGGCGACGGTTTTGATGCGTCCGTGCTCGAGGGTCATCCAATGGATAATCAGGCTCGACTCCGTCAGCGGATATTTCCTGATGATAATGCCGTGAAAATCGCTGTGCATAAAAAAACACCTTGGAGCTTTTCGGCACCAAGGTGTGTTCGCCTGTTAAAGCTAAAAGCGTGTTTTTATTGGGGGACAGGGACTTTGATTGTCTGTCCGGGACGGATATTGTCAGAGGTGAAGCCATTGGCTTCTTTGATCCGTGTCACATTCGTATTGTTCTTACGGGCGATTTTCCAGAGGGAGTCACCTTCTGTGACGGTGTAATCGATCGTCTTGTAATTTCCGGTGTCAGCAGGGGCTTCCTGTGTGGTAGTCGTTGTAGTCGTTGTAGTGGTTTCTTGGCCGCTTTTTTTGTCTCCAGAGTATATTTCAGCGACTTGCTGTTGTTGTACAGGTGCGGTGGAGGCATCGGCAGGAAGGGATTGGTCAGCCGCCCCGGCTGTCCCAGTGCTGTGGTAAGTCGCTGTGTCCTTGTCTCCGGAACTGGAGCAACCAGCAATGAACGAGGAAAGGGTAATCGCGAATAAAGCAACTTTTAAATGTTTCATGGGGTGTAACCTAGCGGGTTTCTTTATTTTAACAAGTCGAAAAATTCAAAGGTTCTAAGTTAATTCCGGTAGGTGTCGACCCGGTTCATCCACCCGGCTTCCCAGCGGTTTTCACCCCGGGCGGGAGGGCTGTTTTTTATCCTCTGGCGCAGTACAAAGGCGGCGGAACTACGGAATTCCGCAAGGGCCGCCTCCGGGGTGCCTACGGGCTTCATCCCTTGGAGTACCTGGAGGAGTCCCCATCCTTGGCCTTTGTAACGTTCGGTTTCCTTGATTCCTTCCCCCTTGAAATTAACATAATCCATCAGGGCGTACATCCCCCCCGGTGTCCCAGCGACGAGGTAGAATCTTTTTTCAATACTGGCGCGTTGATCTCCCGCAATGATCGCCTGCATTTTCGGCAGGGATGCCTCGAGGCGCTGGGCGATGAATTCCGCTTGGAGGCTAACGGTATCCTTTAAAAAAGTCCTGATAGAGGTCATCGTCGGGCTATTAAAGGCTTTTTGGAATTCCGCTTTCGTATTCCACGGGCAATCCGGATGGGCCCCGAGAAGGGCCGCGGGCAATTTGCACCCCTTTGACGCGGCAAATTTCACAAAGGGCGGGAAACTTTCCGCAAAGGCATATTCCTTGCCTTTCGGGTACCAGATAAAGTGTCCGATACCCAGGGACATGAATTCCTCCCCGGAATTCCACGATGTCAGCCCGTTGACCGTGCCAGCGCATTCATTTTGCCAGATACGTTGGCCGATCTGGATGTATTCCGGGCGGGTTAAGGTCAGTTTTGATTGTCCGTACACCGGTGTAAGGATGCTTAAAACCATTATGAATAAAGGGAAAAATCTCATACCCAGAGACATTGCATGAGCTTAAGAGGTGATTCAATGAGAAAAGTTAAGAATCTCGCTTGAAATTTATTCCGGATTCTTCATAGTGCGTCACCTCACTTCCGCCAGATTAGCTCAGGGGTAGAGCAACGGTTTTGTAAACCGTCGGTCGTCGGTTCAAATCCGACATCTGGCTCCAGTTTTTTTCTACCCCATTCATTAGATCGACGTTACCGAATGTCGGACGCGCATGCAAAACTCAGGCCCGTGGCAAGCAGGGCCGCTCGCCCTACAGAAAAATAAGAGAAAAAACTTTGCGACCTTGTACTGAGAAACCCTCACTTGCCGAGGATCGGGGAGCGCATGCGCCCCGTGTGCATCCGAGGGCGTCCCCGCCCGATGGAACCATTCAGGCCCCGAACGCCTTCCGGGGCATTTGATCAAAAACGACGGGTGGACGCATGCCTGCAACACTCGGGACACGCGCACTCCCCGGAAACATTTCAGGCCATCTCTCATCTGCAAACTCCGTGCCCTTTGTGGTGCAAATTGCTCTGGTTGCGGAGGGGGAGGGAGTTGTAAGCTCCTACCTTTCCCCTTCTCGGTGTCATAACTTATGAGGCAATTCGCCGCATAACTCATCCAATAACTTCCCTTTACCTTCCCGTCCTCGCCCCGCATACTGTTCCCGGTACAGGGGTAACTGCTCGATTTGTATGCTCCGACTCATTTTCATGACTCCTTTGTTCCGGTGTCATAACTTATGAGGCAATTCGCCCTATTCCCTTGGAAAGAGAAAAAGCTGGTAGTGTTTGAAAGAATTCATTTTATAGGGGGGTTATGAAAAGAAATCCATTTCAGGGGTTTGTGTTATTTCTACTCGGGCTTTGCCTTGGTGGGGTGGTATTTGGTGCGGACGGCACTTTGGCAAATGGCTCCGCCAATCTCGTAAATACTCCTCCTCCCGGGGGACTCCCCGTGAAAATCGAGGGAGGAGTCTATTTTTTAAATCTGGTCTCAGTCGATGAGAAAGCGCAGACTTTTACTGCTGATATCTACCTGAATATCTGCTGGAAAGACACGCGCCTGGCCTCCAAACTCAAGAACGGAGAGGCTGCTATCCCCGCAGTTTATATCGAGGCGGCGGCTGAGGAGAAGCTCAAGGAAATATGGTGGCCACACCTAGAGTTTGTGAATGCCAGTCAGCCGGACATTACCAATCGCTACATCTCCATTCAGCCGGATGGGACGGTGAACTATCAGCTGGGACTGACGGCGGAATTCCGTGGGAAATTTAACTTCCATACTTTCCCCTTTGATCGTCAGGATCTCCCTGTGCGGATACAATCATTCCTTTTTGAGAAGGACGTTGTTATTTTTGTGCCGGACAAGAGGAAAATCGGCGTCTCTCAGGACGCCTCCTATGATGATCTCCAGTTCGATGGGGTCACTGTGAGGGCCGTCGAGAATTTATTAAATTTACAAGCGGGCAATGAGCATTACTCGGAGCTCGAGGCCACGCTCCATGTGAAGCGGAATTTCGATCACTATATCTGGCAGGTCATGTTGCCACTCCTATTAATCTTGAGCATTTCGTGGAGTGTATTTTTCATCCCTTCCGATGCGGTGGGAGATCGAATATCCATTAGTCTGACCTGTTTGCTGGCCGGAATTGCCTTTCAGTTTGCCGTGACGGCGAATCTCCCGAGCATTTCCTACACGACAGTGCTGGATCGTGTTTTTACCTTGAGCTATCTGTGTATTGCCTTTGGCGTGGCCGTGAGCGTGATCGAGAATGCCTGGCACCGTAAAGATAAGGCTTGTAAACATAGACTCAATAAAGCGGCCCGCTGGATGATGCCTCTCTTGTTTCTTTTGGGAATGGCCTACCTCCTTAGCCCGGTCTTACGTTCTTAGGAAAAAAGTACCAAGCCCTCCAGAGCCTGGAAATTATCTATTCACACTCATGCATAGAGAGCGAGGTGTGATGGGGGATAGGGGCAGGACTGAGTTTTGAGATATTTTTCCAGCAAATTGCTCCGAATGCGTCGGGATTCAAGCTCTGGAACAAATTGCTCTGGTCAGGGGGAGGGGGTTCCGTTAAAGAGGTTAGGAATAATTATGTTTAGATTGGAAAACGTCTCGGTCGCGGTCAAAGACCATAGCCAACCCACGGAACTGAAGTATTTGCTCCGATCGATCTCATTTGAATTACCCTTGGGCCATTTTTCCGTGGTGGTGGGGCCGAGTGGTTGCGGCAAGAGTACGCTGATCAAAACGTTGCTGGGGATCAGGAAAGTGCGCGAGGGCAAAATCCTTTTGGACGGGCATGACCTACTCGATAACCTCTCATTTTTTGTCTCGGAAATCGGTTATGTCCCGCAATTCAGTGTCGCCCATGACGGGTTAAGCGTCTTGGAAGCCCTCGAATATAGTGCTTCATTAAGGTTGCCGCCAAATTTCTCAAGGCAGCAAAGGGAAGAGAGGATATTGAAGGTTCTGGGATTAGTGGATCTCATGGCCCATGCGCATGTGCGTGTGGAAAATCTCTCCGGCGGCCAGAAAAGAAGGCTTTCACTGGCGATTGAATTACTCCGGGACCCGCAGGTATTGATTTTTGACGAGGTCACGAGCGGACTCGATGCCCAGTCGGAGGAGAATTTTATGCGACTTTTTGCGCAGCTCGCGCATGAGCAGGGTAAGACAGTCATCTGTGTGACGCATAACCTCGATCATATCGACCTCTGTGATTCGGTCATTATTCTCAATGCCGGGCAGCTTGTTTATCACGGATCCCCGACGAGTTTACTCGCGGATTTCGAGATTGATGTACCGGGGCGGCTGTACGGGAAATTAAACGACATCGGGGCCGGAGACCTGCCGCGTTATGATTTCTCGCGAGAAACGAGTGACGGCAAACAAATGACTTTCACCCATTTACCCGCGCAAATTGCCCAATTCATGACGCTCACGCGGCGGCAATGGCATCTCTTTTTCCGTAACCCGACACAAGTCACGTTACAGATGATCCTGATGCTGGGTTTTCCGTTCCTCGTGGTTGTATTTGCATTAAACGGGTTACCCGAGGTGCAGAGTATGAGCTTGGCCCCTACGCAGAATTTTGTGGAGGAAGTCATCCAGCGTTCGGAATTCATGACCAAAGCCATCGGCACCGCCACGCTGGCATCGGGGCTGATCATGTTCCAGGTCGTGCTCCTGACCTTGATGGGGTCAAATAACGGGGCGCGGGAGATCGTCCGGGAGCGGGATATATTCGAGAAGGAGAGGCTGGGGGGCTTGTCATCTTTGGCCTACCTGATGTCGAAAGTATTTTTTGTCTTTATCCTCAGCGCCCTCCAAGCCCTCGCGATGCACGGGCTGGTGAAATATTTCTGCCAGTTCCCGGGCCCATTCATAGACCAGTACATGATCCTTTTGCTTTCGACATTTGCGATGAGCCTGACGTGTTTGCTTTTCTCGGCACTTTTCCGGACGACTGAACAAGCCTCACTGGTCTCCATTTACCTCGTGGGTTTGCAGTTACCCTTATCCGGGGCGGTGCTGGCGCTGCCCGAGTGGCTCCTGCTTTTTGCGCGTCCGCTGATTAATGCTTACTGGGCCTGGAGCGGGTATATCAGGACCATGATGGATTCTCGTGTGTACGATGTGATTGTCGAGAATACTCACACCGCTTTGGCCCAACCACTGACAGCGATGGCGGTCCTCGGCGGGCATTGTTTTATTTGCTTGGTGGCAAGCTATTTCTTTGTTAAACAGAATAAATCACTGCTATGAAGCTTAACGTTAAATTTTCCCATATAGAACGCGCCAGCGAGAAAGTTTCCCCGGAAGCTGATCAAAAGCCCCAAGAAGCTGTATCCACCTCTGACAAGGATGAATCATCCAAACCGGAAGAGAATATAAAAGCTGAAAAGACGAAAGCTCCTGCTGATCCAAAGACCTCCACCGAAAAGAAACCCGCGGATCAGACGACTCGCCTGAGCTTGGATGATTTAAAAAAACAGCGTACCCGGCGATCCGGTGGGCTGATTGTGGGATTAGTGATTCTAGTCCTCGTCGGGCTCGGAGTCGGGGGATATCTCCTCGTGAAACGTCAGGCAGCGGGTGCGGCTGCGACGACGGCTGCGGTTAATTATACGGATTTCTCAGTGAATGCATTCCTCGAGAATCCCGCGAGTCTTGCGGGGAATCGTTACAAGGCCCAGATGCGTGTGGAAAGCCAGCTCGGGTTCAGCGCGGAAACAGGCCGGTTATTGGTTTTTAAGGAGCAGGTGAATCAAAAACCGCTCGCGGTAGTCGTTCCGGCCAAGCTCGATAAGGTGAATTTGGAAAAAGGGCAATTGCTCGAGGTGAAATTTATTATCAAGGACGGAGGAGTGATCTATGTGGAAGACATTCAAAAACCCTAAGCAGTCCATCTGCCTCCTCGCCGTATTATGCATGGGGGTATCCTCATGCCTCGCACAGACTGCGCCTCCAGCGGCTACTGGGACGGGCCTCGATACACAATCTCGGAAAGTCCTTGATGCGGCCGGTCAGGTGCTCACAAATGTCAACCAGTCATCCAGCTCCATGGATGTGATCTTGGGAAACCCAAAAAATGTCGAGGCGATCAATGGATTGATCGGTACGAATATGAATCTCGGGATCGAGCAAATCCGTGCGGCCACTATGCCCACCATCGCGACGAGTCCGACAGCGCGCAATTTGCCCCTGACCCTCTTTGAGACCTATGCGAATACCGCCGAGAAGGATAAAACCTCGGTGGACCAGTATTTGAAGATCATGGAGACGATCCGGGATGATTTGAGGAGCGGGAATTTCCTGGCTGCCAATGAAAAGGCCCTCGCCTTGAAGGATTTTGATTTCGACGGGGGTATCAGCGAGAATATCCGTAACCGTGTCCGCGCTTCGATGGAGGCCAAGTCCGAGATATTAAAAATGGATAAGGAAATAGAGAAATATGAGAAGGAGCGCCGTAGTAAGGAGCTCTTGGCTGGTGCCCAAAAAGTCGCCCCACAATCATCCGGATCATCTGGTGGCCAATCCACGACGACGGGTGACAATAACACGGTCGTAAATACCCCAAAAGTGGATACGGCACAATTTTCTAAGATGCTGGAGAATGCTTATAAGGCTACACGCAGGGAAGAGGATCGTCTGATCGCCGCCGGGAAAATGGGGGCAAAAGAACTCGAAAAAGTCAAAAAGGATATCGAGACCCGGCAGGATTTCCGTTCCTATATCTCCTCCCTCATGGCCTCCCAACAATATGCCCAAGGGATCATCGCTATCGATTTCTACCGGGCGATCTATAATGACGGGGATTACAGTAATGAGCTGTCCATGATGTATAATACGGGACTCGAAGCTGATAAACAGGGGAAGAGCGAGATTGAAGCTTTCAAATATAAATATGACAACGCCGAGCTCGCCGGGGCATCGGAAAGGTTACTGTCAGCATTCATGAC
>JAWXBN010000053.1 GCA_034440155.1 Verrucomicrobiota bacterium
ACTACTAAATGTAACATTGGCTCCTGAGGAAGGAACCGCATTGCCCGACCAGTTTGTCCCCGTATTCCACAGGGATGTACCTGCATCATTATCCCATGTCTGTGAATAAGCAAGACCTCCAGCACACAGCAATATTGCTGTCACTGAAGAAATCAGAAACTTTTTAGAGGGTAATATGTTCATTTATGATTGTGACCGTATTGTGACGATCTGATATCTGAATTTGAGGGTATTTTCACCTCAATAATTCCTATATATATATTCGATTAATTAATAGCAATTTATGACGTATTACCGATATGGTCAATCCTTTTTTATATGATACAATAAAAATTATTGACCCCCGTGGTGTAAATAATAATTTATGGTTGACGTTTTGTGCACTGATTAGTTTACTGATAATTAACATCTTAATCTTCTGCCCTTTTACCTTGATGGCCTAAAAAGCCGGTGAGAGTGTCGATTTAATCTGAAAAGCATGGAAAATTACTCATTTTCTCGTCAGGCGGGGGTCGTCAGTATATTTAGCCACATGAGATGACGCTTTTCAGGGGGCGAATAAATGCAAAGTGCAAATAAGGATGGTCGTCTTCATGGCCCCTTCCACTGCCACTAGGATGGTATTCGATAGGCATTAAAAGGGGTTTGCCAAGTCCATCAGGATGGTGGAGAGCTTTTCTTGCGAGTGTCCCTTCCCCCCCCCTACCACACTAAACCTAAAAAGGAAAATGGTATGTATCATCCGTTGACAGCAGGTCCAGAGAGCATATCCTGACTCAAAAACATTCCTAAACGGGGTGATTTCAATGGTTTTATTGTCTAATAAGCAGCCGACTGACTGTATAGTAATCTGTATAGTAAATTCAGTCCGCGAGGGTTAAATTGGGGCTTTTCGAGTTAATGAGTGTCCACTTGGGATATTCGTCAACGAAGAACAAAAACATGCGTAATAGGCTTGATTTCATTGATTATTATTAATGTCTGACCGTGTGAGTAACGGTCTGTCCACTTAAAGAAAATGGCTGCCCAAGTAGGGCTCGAACCTACAACAAGCGCATTAACAGTGCGCTGCTCTACCATTGAGCTATTGGGCAGTTAAAAAGAGTTTGTAATAATAAATGAATTTCATGAAAAGATGCAACGAGAAAAACAAAAAAATATTTAAAGGGTAAAAAACTCCAGATTTTGGATTGTTTTGCCCAGCTCAAGAACGGCGACACTTCTCAATGCCCCTTGCCGGCCCCGAAAGACACTCCCGGGGTTTATAAACCTGATCCCGTTAACTTTTTCGTCTCTGGGAACATGTGTATGACCATAGATAACAATATCCGGTTTTGACTCAGCAATCTGGATTTTAGCTAAATGAGAATCAAGAATGTGGATCACCAAAAAGCGAATCCCGCAAAAAACCGGTACAGAATATTGTGGTGCCTTCAAATAATCATCATTATTTCCTAAAACAACCGTCGTAGGAGCAATAACTCCTAGTTCCTCAATAATGTCCGAGTCACAAACATCCCCTGCATGGATAATATGATCTACTCTCTGGAAAATCTCATGAATCCGCTGATCCATCCGGTCATGGGTATCTGAAATTAACCCGATCTTCATAACGTTGGTGCGACTGCAGGACTATCCGTGGGTAAACTCTCTGGTGGTGGTGTAGTGGGTTCGACTGGAGCCGGTGGAGGAACATCTTGAGGTGGTTGTTGATCGGGAGATTGATTAACGGGAGGTTGTGGCTGTGGTTGTGGAGCGGGTTCACTCGGTGGGGGAGATGGCAGAGGGGATGTTTGATTTTGGGGAGTAACGGGATTTGTAATCACTGGCTGAACGGGCGCGGCGGGGGTCGGGGTCGGAGAGACTGGTTTAGGAGCAGGAGGATTTTGTGATGAGTGCTGCGAGTCAGATTGGATTTTATGTAATGGCTCCAATCCAAGATTTACAGTTCTTTCCGACCCTTGGCTCAAGGCAGATAGATCAATCCTCATATCTTTGGTTTCATACCCATCCCGCATGACGATGATCCTCAAAAAATCAGCATTGAAGGGGCCAAGGCGGGTATTCGAATCACCTATCTTCTTTGTTTCGACGATGCCAATCTGGGCATCAGTAGGAGTGGCCATAACCCTGATAAAACGTTTTTTCACATCTCCATCCTCTTTTTTAAAAGGATTAGGAATCAGGGGTTGTTCGACTTCGATAGCCTGTTGCAGTAAAAGGGTCGTCACCTTGCGGGTGAGCTCATTTGCCCGGGCAGGATCCTGCTTTTGGGATTTCGCTATCTCGACACGGAGATTATCGACTTTGTCCTTAACCGCTTGAGCAGTTTTTTCCGGCCGCACTTTAACCCAGTAATAGCCAGCGTACCCCAAAGCCGCTATTCCTCCGAGCACAGCCAGTAAAATGACTATTTTTGTCAACATCCCCAATACCGAACCTGTGGCTTCTGAAACCTCATTTTTGACCTTCCGGGCGCGCGCTTCTTTTTTAATTTTACGCACGGATCTTTCAAACTCTGTATGATAGGTTCCTAAAATCAATGCTTGATTGGATTCAATACCCTCTTTCATTTCTTTAGCAGACTGGAAACGCAACTTCGGATTTTTCGAGAGTGCCTTTAATATAACCGTTTCAAACTCACGGCCAATCTGGGCATTATTCACTTTCCGAGGGGGATTAGGCTCCTGATTGACCTGTTTTTCTGCCACATCATCACCTGAAAAGATCGCAGAACCCGTCACTGCCTCATACATCATACAACCCACTGAATAGATATCACTGCGTACATCCGTTTTTTCCCCCATGCAATGTTCCGGACTCATGTATTGTAGTGTCCCGCTAAAACAACGGTTTTGATTCAGGCGGTCGAGAACGGATGCTCCCCTTGAAATACCGAAATCCACAAGCTTTATTGAATATTGGTCCGGCCTGACATAATTTGGGTGGTGTTTAAGATTCTGCAGAGCCGTCATATTATTAGGATCCGAGGCCAAAAGGACATTAGCAGGCTTGATATCGCGGTGAATAACCCCTTCCGCATGGGCATAATCAAGGGCATCACAGAGCTGAACGATAATATGTTTAACCTCACGTTCACCCAGTTTGCCCACCGAATAAATGCGTTCGTGCATTGAAATGCCTTCAATAAACTCCATTTCAATCACCGCTCCCGATTCAGAAATATCAAAGTGATTTAGGCGGACAATATTCCTGTGACTGAGCTTTTTGGCGCTCAGGAACTCCGTCTGCATGTCCAAAATAGCATTCTCATCCCAGAGATTGTCGAAAGGGAGAAGCTTTAATGCCACCGGACTATTATGGAGCTTAGTATCATAACAAAGGTACACCTCACCCCTTCCTCCTTGTCCTAACATGCGAACAATCTGGTACCGGTCGAAAAGTATTACGCCTGGTTGTCTGGGTGCCGGATTATCCATAGTTCTATGTCCACATTTAATAGCCCATAAAATCCTTAGGCAACAAATAAAAATACTTAAATTTCAATATTTGAGATTTTAAGCTTGTGAGTCATCTAAAATTCCGCTCTATTCTTTTCTCTAAATATATGGGACAGCAATTAAATAAAAAAATCAAGCAGGCACGTCGTAAGGCGTATTTAAAACGTAAAAATAAAATCGCTAAGCAGCCCGGTAAAGTAGCCGCTAAAGCATAACCTCCTTTTCACAGGACTACTTCCTGTCGGGTAAATAGTGGTGAGTTTAAGGCGTTAAACAAGGGCTCGCTACAGGCAACAGCCTCAAATCAGTGAGCCATCATCTTTATCACCTGATAATAGACGCCTATAGCGTAATCTACGCTTGGGAAGACCTACGCAAATTGCACTTGGGCAATTTGCGTAAAGCACAGGATGAATTAATCAGGAGGCTCATCCCCCTTCATGACTTTAGCGAATACCGGGTCACCATCGTCTTTGACGGACAGAGTCCATCAAAACCAGAGATAAACAAATTGCCCGGTGATCTGCACATTATTTATTCAAGGCAGAACCAGTCTGCTGATGCGGTCATTGAGCAGCTTGTCGCTTCATTTGCCCATCCTGAAAAAATTTTCGTCGTGACAGACGACAATCAGGAACGCTCCACCATTGAGAGCTTTGGGGCATCCTCCTTCTCTACAGAATCCCTGAAGGGCATGCTCGAATATGCCAACAATGAATTCCGCGAAACCCTTTCGAAGGTAAAATCAACCGTCAAAAAAAACCTCCGGCAATGATCCCCTCCCCTGACCTTCCCCATAAAATCACGACCTTGCTTTACGTTTTTAATCAGCAAGATGAGGTTCTCTTACTCGAAAGAACCCGCCCGCCAAATCAAGGGCTCTGGAGTCCTCCGGGTGGAAAAGTCAAAATCTCAGAGGGTGAATCTCCCTATCAATGTGCCGTCCGCGAGGCACATGAGGAAATCGGGATAAACCTCAATGTCACAGATTTGAGGTTGGCCGGAATCGTAGCCGAAAAAGCTTATGAGGCAAAAAGCCACTGGCTTATGTTTATGTTTGAAGTCAAACCGCGCCTAGACAGGTTACCACCTCCCCATGATGAGGGTCGATTTGCATTTATTCCTCGAGAGCAAATTGCACAGATGGACATACCCAAGACCGACAGAGAGAAACTCTGGGATTATTTCTGGAAATACCGTACTGGTTTTTTCAGCCTAAGCTGTGAATGCCTGCCTAGTGGGGGAAATTCATGGGTTGATGAAGAGATAAAAGAGTGACTTTTATCCCTCTATCAAATCTCGGATTTAATAGACGCATTCCTTAGCTGCATCAGAATAAGCCTGCAAGTTTTCCGTGGACATATGAAAGAAATGGTCACTCGGACTCATCATATAACCACCATTAGGACCATAAGCCGCAAAAGTCTCTTTGACGTGATCAAAGATTTCTTTTCTTCCTGAGCGCTCTAAAACAGAATTCTGGTCCAGTCCCCCGATCAAACAAACCTTATCCCCTATTTTCGCCTTTAACTCCCGGGGACGGGCATCTCCACCCATGGATGGAGGGGTCAATGTCTCGGAGGCATCACAATGATTTTCAACCACCATATCCAGAATCGGCATCATCCCCCCACAAGTATGGTACACCACCTTGTGCCCCACCTCATGGAGTGCATCATGGAGCTCGGTATCATAAGGGATGCAAAACTCTTTGAAGAACTTTGGGGAAATAACGGTAGAGCTCGCCGCACCACCCCCGGTCTCAATCAAATCGAACTTGGCCCCTTTGAGTTCATTATGGATGAATTCTAATTTCTTATCACAAAGAATCCTGAGGAACTCGTGAACCCATTCAGGGTTGTCAGCACATTCGTAAATCATCTCTTGGGTGCCCATCATACAAGTTGCCTGTTGCCAACACCCGCCTTGATCCCCAAAGATGAACCCCCTCACGATCCCATCATCTCCCACTTGATCGTAAGCTTCAGATATATTCTGGTGGTCGAGTATTGGAGGTTTCAGATACTTCCTGAGGAGTTCGATATCCTCATGTTTTTTAATGAAATGGGTGATATTCCAGCATGTATAATCATTTGACCCCATCAGCTTCTCAAGCTTACCCTCAGGGGTTATGACGGTGTGTCTATAACGCCGCTCATCCTCTGGAGAATCCATCTCTTCAATCGTCTCGATCCATTCAGAATCTTCACTAAAATGAGGAAAAAACACAGAAATGGCCGCGTCCAAACTGAATTTCTTGAACGCCTCTAAGTCAGTCATTCCATTCAGGTATTTCTTCAGGTGAAAACCCTGCCACTGGTGTGCCGTGGCCGGTACGCGATCAGGTTTCTCACGGTTCAGTGCCCGGAGCATTCTTTCTTTGGATGTCATATCATTATTCCTCTTGGATTTCGAGGGTCGTCAGGGGAATAGGTAAATTTTAAAAATGTCTAGTGTTAATGGCCACCCCGTGAATTCGTCTGCCGCCAATGAGCGATGTCTGAATAGGATTTTGTGGGATCACCTAACAGGTTATTGGCAAGGTTACGGCCACGAGCTAGATAAATCTTATGGTTTGAATATTTATCACTATCGAACTTACAAGCGGCACTCATATAACGCATGGTATATCCGCAACGACGTTTCTGGCTTTTATTGGCAGGGCCACCGTGAATAATCTTGGCATGGTGCAAACTGGCTTGATTAGGTTTAAGGATACAAGGAATGGCCTTTTCTTCAAATCGTTGTGGTTTGACAATTTCATTTGGGAATACTGATGTTTCCTTGTCAGGAACATCCTCATAAGTCGAAAACCCGTTATTATGGGAACCGGGCACAAGGTACATACACCCATTTTCTGGACTGGACTCGTCTATCGCGAGCCAAACAGTAACCACCTCCATCGGTGAAATAATCTTACCCCAATAAGAACTATCTTCATGAAAAGGAACCCTCTTCCCATCACCTTGCGGTTTGCAGATAAAATGACTCGACCAAAGGCAAATGTCGGGCCCGATCAATTGCTCAACGAGATCGAGGACCTCATCGGCAAAAAGCCACTCGAAAAGTTTAGTGTCCAGGAAGTGAGGAACGTCCATGGCCTCAGGGCGGAAACCTTCAGGCAGATTTTTTAATTCTGTTTCAAAATGTTCTTTGAGGGCATTGAATTTTGACTCAGGAAAGATAGGCTCATGATAAATGATATATCCTTCTTTTTTATATTGGGCAATTTGCTCTGTCGAGAGTCGGTTTAGGGATGTTTGCATGTTTCAAATAAAGCACACTTATTTGATATAATCTTGCATTATAAGAGCTTTTTATTACGTTTTATTGATATTATGGCAAAATCAATCCCAAAACTCCTCCTCCAGGATTACACGACTGCTGAAAAACAGGGGCATTTTGCACGGACAATCATGAATTACGAGAATAACCATGACCTACATACCCATGATTTCTATGAGGTCTTATGGATTGAAAAGGGGGAAGGCTGGCATCATATCAATCATCAGAAGATTGAACTGCAATCCGGCTCACTCTGCTTTATCCGTCCTTCCGATGTCCACGGGTTCAATAGTAAAACCGGCTCCCGTCTAATCGTTGCCAATATAGCCTTTCCGGAAGAGACCAAAAAATACTTTATTGGTCGCTACAAGGAATCCCTCCCCTATTTTGATCACAAGGGATCCCTTCCTTATTCTTTTGACTTGGATCAAAGCAAATTGCTTGAACTATCACGAAACTCCCAATTCCTTGGGGAAGGCCCCCAGCAGTTATTCAGAACAGAAGGTTTTTTATTGGGGTTATTGTCTTTATTAATCCCCCAAGACACATCATCAGAGTATAATGACTTACCGGAATGGCTAAAATATGCCTGCCAGAGGATCGAACATAACAAGGCCTTCCAAGAAGGCACTCATGCATTAGTTAAATTGGCGGGAAGGAGCCCAGAACATGTCGCTCGAACCCTGCGTAAATTGCGGGGGGCGACTCCGACTGATATCATCAATCAAGTGCGTATGAGATTCTGCTCCAATGCACTTGCATCGACCGATGACAAAATCGCGCAAATTGCTCTGGATGCAGGGTTCCAGAACCTCGGCCATTTTTATCAGGTTTTCCGCAAAACTTACCATCTAAGCCCCCGGCAATACCGCCTTCAACAACGCTCGATATTCCGGGGAAAACCCTAACAGACCATTATTTATGGTGAACTAGATTATGACCAGTCATTTCTGGGGGTTGAGGAACTTCCAGCATGGCCAAGAGTGTGGGTGCGACATCAGCGAGGATACCATTTGCCACCGTATAATTCTGCGCATCCTTAGATATATAAACAACATGAACAAGATTAGTCGTATGTGCAGTATGGGGTGATTTATCAGGATTCATCATCTTCTCACAATTACCATGATCAGCCAAAATCAGGAGTTGTCCCCTTAGACTCAAGACCCGATCCACTATTTTACCCACGCATTCATCCACCGTTTCGACAGCTTTGATTGCCGCTTTGAGCAAACCCGTGTGGCCAACCATGTCAGGATTAGCAAAATTCAGTATCACAACATCAGGGGCTGTCGCCTTGAAGCGCAATTTGCTCAACAGCTGGTCAGTGACTTCATAAGCGCTCATTTCAGGTTGCAGGTCATAAGTCGCGACTTTCGGCGATGAAACCAAAATGCGTTCCTCCTTCTCAAAAGGTTTCTCCAATCCTCCATTAAAAAAGAATGTAACATGGGGATATTTTTCGGTTTCCGCAACGCGGACTTGGCTCAATCCTGCATCACTAACGACTTGGCCAAAGATATTATTCATGGAACTCGGGGCATAGAGGTTTGGGAAAGGATATGTCTCATCGTATTGGGTCATCGTAAAATAATTAACCTTAGGACGATAGGACCGGTCAAACCCTTTAAAATCATCAAACATCAACGCCTGTGTCATCTGGCGGCCACGGTCAGAGCGGAAATTAAAGAACAGGACTGTATCCCCATCTTCAATGAGGGGTTTCCGGTCTTGAATCACTACGATCGGCAAAATAAATTCATCACTGATTTCTTTGGCATATGAATCCTTGAGGGCCTGAACGGGATCGTTGGTCGGCTCACCTTTGCCTTCTACAATACATTCATAAGCTTTTTGGACACGTTCCCAACGTTTATCACGATCCATGGCGTAATATCGACCCACGACGGTAGCGATCTGCCCCACACCGATTTCTTTAATTTTTGCCTGTAAATTTGAAATATAAGATACGCCTCCTCTCGGAGATGTATCACGTCCATCCGTAAAGACGTGAAGTAACACTGAAGTTAATCCTGCATTCTTCGCTGCTTTTAAAAGTGCGTAAATATGAGTGATCTGGCTATGAACCCCCCCATCAGAGACTAGGCCCATTAAATGGAGTGTTTTCTCTGATGATTTAACCAATTCAAGCATTTCCTGGAGTTTTGGATTATTTTCAAATGATTCCTCCCTAATATCCTTATCAATACGGGTAAGATCCTGATAAACAATGCGTCCTGCTCCTAAATTCAGGTGTCCGACCTCGCTATTACCCATTTGTCCGGCGGGTAATCCGACATCCTCCCCGCTGGCACTCAACATCGATCCTGGATAATTCTGGTAAATCCGGTCATGAACAGGGGTTCTTGCCAAAAGAGGGGCATTTCCCTCATCATTAGCGCCTTTGAGTCCGGTGGGGCTAATCCCCCAACCATCACGAATAATAAGTACAACTGGCTTTCTAGACATGGCTGTGGACAATAAACAGCGCAACAGGGCGAATCAAGCGAACTCCACGAAAAAACTCAAAATTCAGCTTATGAACAGGACAACTTGACTCCAAAAGAATTGTTACATAGTCTTGTCCGATGTTTTCACGGTTAAAGACATACCTTTTATTTTGCCTAATAGCATTTGTCCTCGCAGACAAATGCCCTGCTGCTATTACATGGACCCCCGACGGAGGATTTGAATCCGAAGGGGCATTAGATGCTGGGAGTGCTCGTGATACATTGGAATTAGCAAAAAAACTGGAGTTACAGAAAAAATATGGGGAAGCCCTCAAAGCCTACCGGACCGGAGCCCGCAAATACCCAAACTCTTTTTCTGCAGCTGAACTCTATTACGGGTGGGGCCGAATGGTTGAGATCGAAAATGATTTTACCCGCGCCTTCAAAACTTATCAGGTGATTGTCGAAAGATATCCGAATAGTGAATATTATGACAAAGCCTTAGAGCGCCAGTTTCAAATAGGCAACCTTTATCTTGCTGGTGAAAGGGAGCGCCTCTGGAAAATACCCACGCTACCTTCAATGCAAAAGACGGTCCAGTATTTCGAGCAAATCGTCAAATCAGCGCCCTATAGCCGCTGGGCTCCGGAAGCACAGTTCAAAATCGGAGTCGCCTTGGAAAAACAGAAAAAATATGCCGAGGCTGTAAAAGCATACCAAAAAGTTATTAATAAATATCCTAATCTTGACATAGCTGCATTAGCACAATACCAGATTGGTTATGCTTGGATGGGTGCGAGTTCCACTCCTGAATATGATCAAAGCGCCGCAACAAAAGCCATTGAAGCATTTGAAGATTTCATGACCCGCTATCCTAATAATGAAAAAGTCGCCCAAGCCGAACAAAACATTACCAAACTTAAAGGCAATCAAAACCAGGGTTCAATGAATATTGCGAAATTTTATGATAAAGCAGGCGATATGCGTGCAGCCATCATTTATTATAACGAAGTCATTCAAGAAAACCCCGATTCCGAAAATGCACGTTTAGCATCCAAAAGGATAGACGAATTAAATAAGAAGCTCGGGAAGAACAAAGTAAACCTCGAGGAAATCAATAACCCCCTAGCATTACCTGTCGGCGACCTCCCCACGGATACTGAGACACAAGCACAGAAAAATGCAGTTCAAGACGCACTCGGCCTGTCAGAACATCATGGTTCACAGGCGGATTCACAATCTGCCCTCCCCCAGCCAGACAATCAATCCTTACCTAGTCCGGATAATTCACCCCTTCCTGACCAATCAACACCGAATACCTCCCCCTCCCAAGCACCAGCACCGATCAATCCTCTGCCATCAAACGCCAACGGCCCCCCCACACCTGCCAATCTCCCTGAACAATAGAACTGCTATGCGATTACTTTTTCTGACACTCTGCCTTTTGGTTGTCTCTGGTTGTGGATACAGGGTAGGCCCGACTGTCAGGTCCGCCTATGCCGATGTGAAAAAGATTGATGTCCCGACAGTCATCAATAAAACCTTTGAGCCAAATGTTCAGTCATTGATTACGGATACGATCATTAATCGGTTTAATAATGATGGTACCTTTGAAATTACCGGGCAAGCCCAGGCAGATGCCACATTATCTATTACGATCAATGAAATAGACCGGACTCCGTTGCGTTTTGCCACGAGTAATTCCTTGGTAACACAAGAATACCAGCTAACTATCAGGGCTACGTATGAGCTCAAAAGCAAAAGCGGCAAAATGTTAAACTCATTCTCTGCCCAAGGGATAACAACATTCTTTGTCAGTAATGATTTGATCGCTTCCCAACGTCAGGCAATACCTTTGGCCGCGGAAAGTCTTGCCAATGATATCGTATCTCAAATATCTGAGGCTTGGTAATCAATATTTTACTGGGAAGGCATATCAGAGGTTCCCTCTGCAACAACCTCTATTTGCTCCATTAATTCCACTTCAATTTCCGGCTGTCCCTTATATTCTTTTATTGTTCCTGATACCCTGACTTTCTGTCCGGATAAACTCTTCAAGAACCCACTCCAAGTCACCGGATCCTGTTGGATCGTTTTTTCAAAGACAACAACATGAAAATTCTTAATAGACGGATTATAAGGGAAAAAATTTATAAAAGTAGCTTTACCGGATTTACCCTCAGACACTTCAAGGACCGTCCCTTCAACCATAGCAGACACTCCGGGCTGTTTAATCATATCCCCACCTTGAGATGCGTCAAAATGGACAGCATCGGGTCCCGAAACATCTCCATGACCATCCTCCGCCTCAGCGGCCATTCCATTACCAAAACTAAAATGGAAAACCGCTAATGAAATGATGAAAAAAGTTTTCATAAACAATACTTAACCGATAAGCTGCCTCTTTTCCAGCCTCTTAAAAGTGTTTTTTTTCAGATTTCCCGGTCAAGATGTCTTGGGAATTAATGGAGCACGCGAGGAAATCTCATGGTGAATCCGGGAAATAAAATCCTCGACCCCCACCAATCCTTCATCGCCCTTTGCACGGGAACGCACGGCCACGCTATTTGCTTCAACCTCTTTGGCACCAACTACCAACATATACGTCACCTTTTCAGTTTGCGCACGGCGGATTTTACCCCCGATCTTATCGGATTTTAAATCAATTGTGACCCTGACGCCTTTTGCACGTAATTTGCCTTGGAGGACTTCAGCGAAACTCCTCTGTTCATCTGAAATCGTGAGGACACGCACTTGCTCTGGGGCTAACCAAGCGGGGAAAGATCCACCGTAATGTTCAATCAGGAACCCAATGAAGCGTTCGTGTGTCCCCAAGGGAGCACGATGGATGCACAGAGGTGTCGCCTTCACATTATCCTGAGTCGTGTATTCCAAGTTAAAACGGCGAGGAACAGCAAAATCAACCTGATTTGTGGAAAGGGTAAATTCCTTACCAATGGCACTCCAGACCTGCACATCAATTTTGGGACCATAAAATGCAGCCTCATTGGGCACTTCGATATACTTGATCCCTGAATCGATCAGGACTTGGCGGACCATGTCCTCTGTTTTTTTCCATAACTCCGGTTCATTCACAAACTTTTCACCCAACCGTTTGGGGTCGTGGGTTGAAAAGCGCATAACATAATCCTCAACTCCAAATATCTTAAAATATTTAAGATACATTTCATTGACCGCCCGGAACTCCGATGCAAATTGTTCTTCCGTACAATAAATATGTGCATCATTCATCTGCATGGAACGCACCCTCATTAAACCCATGAGCTCACCCGATTGCTCATAACGGTAACAAGTGCCGTATTCCGCCAGCCTCAAAGGCAAATCACGGTAACTCCGGGGTATAGCCGCAAAAATTTTGTGGTGATGAGGGCAATTCATCGCCTTGAGATAATATTTAACCTTCCTTCCCTCATCCTCCTCAAATTCCATGGGAGGAAACATTGACTCTTGATAATAAGGGAGGTGACCACTCTTAAGGTAGAGGTTTTCACGCGCGATATGCGGTGTACGAACTCGATCGTATCCGGCTTCAAACTCGGTTTCTTTTGCTAGTCTTTCAAGCTCCTCGATCAAAACAGTACCCTTGGGCAACCATAGGGGCAGTCCTTGCCCCACATCATCTGTATCAAAAGTAAAAAGCTCCATCTCCTTGCCTAGCTTACGATGATCGCGCTGTTTGGCTAATTCCAGGTTTTTAAGGTATGTATCAAGCTCCTCTTGGCTGAAAAATGCCGTGCCATAAATCCGTTGGAGTTGTTTGTTTTTTTCATCACCTCGGTGGTAGGCACCAGCTATGGACAATAACTTAAAAGCTTTTATCTGAGCTGTTGATTGCACATGAGTCCCCGCACAAAGGTCTGTAAACTCACCATTTTGATAAAAAGACACGGCTTCATCCACAGGAATATCTCCCAAGCGGGAAATTTTATATGGTTGATTCCTCTCTTTGAAAAATAACTCTGCCTCGGCACGGGAAACTTCCTTACGGGTAAACACTTGGTTTTCTTTGATTACCCTCTTCATTTCTTTTTCGATTTTTTCAATGTCTTCTGGAGTAAAACGTGGTTCCACATCAAAATCATAATAGAATCCATCACTTGTGGGGGGGCCAATATCCAGGAGGGCTTGGGGAAAAAGGCGAAGAACGGCTGTAGCCATCACGTGTGAACACGAATGGCGGACTTCTTCTAGGGGGGGCATCTGTCTACTGTTATCCATAAGATTTCAACCATAAAAAACGTGCCCAATCGGTCAAGACTGAAGAAATTAATTCCATTCTATTGGGATAGGCTCATTATCCTCATTATTCCAGACTGCCTCCCTATAACTGAAGATAAATTCCCATTATCAGTTCTTTGACAATCAAGAAAAAGGGGTTATTCTCATTCTGACTGACTAGTCAGTCATTTATTATAAAATATGATTATTCACCGTCATCTCATTTTTTTACTCAGTCTGGTATTCATCAGTTGCCCAGTGAATTTGACGGCCCAAGAAAAAAATAATAAAGAATCCAAAAAATCGCCTATACTTCAAAAAGTTACCCCGAAAGCCCTTGATCTACCCAGTTGTTATCAAATATCTGTTCAACGAAGTGAAAGCCTCGGAATCCGGTTTCAAGAATATAAAGCCGCTGAAGCCCGGTATTGGCAGGCGGTGAGTACTATCATGCCCAATCTAAAATTCATTGCGGAGGAGCGCCTTCAAAATAACACTTTTACCTCCGGCAGTTCGACGGCAGGTAGTCCATTAAATGCTGGAGTGGCGGTCGGTGGCGGGGCAACATCCAATAATCCCCGCAATAATGCCTTTACAGGCCGTTTTAATGTCACCCAGCCGATCTTCCATGGTTTCAGAGACTTCTCACTGATTGCCGCCCAAAAAGCACAAACAAAGGCAGTGGATCTTGATTATCGCAGGGCCCTTCAAACATTCTATTATGATGTCGCCGATGTTTTTTATCAAATTATTAGTTATGAGCAGGACTTGGACTTGCAATACCTACTTGAAAAAGCCCTTCAAGAGAGAGTTAAAGAATTATCTCAACGCGTCGAGATAGGGCGTTCCCGAAAGAGTGAATTACTCCAAGCAGAAAGTCAGCTTGCCGATTCAGCCGTTCTCATTGAACAAACCAAGGGCCTTGTCGTAGCGGCAAAAGAGTTAATGGCCTTTCTCACAGGTATTCCTGCCGGCCAATTCTCCCTGATCGACCGCCAACCCATTCCCTCAGTTGAAAAACTCGAGGACTATCTCTGGAAGAGCGGTACTCGCCCAGATATTGAAGCTGCTGTTCAACGTCAAACTGCTGCCACGAAAGATCTCAGTGCCCGTAAGGGGGAATTTTTGCCTACCGTAAACCTTGAAGCAAATTATTATGCAGTCCAAGACCCCACCACAGACAGGGAGTGGAATGTCGTTATTACTGGTGAGGTTCCTCTTTTCGATGGAGGTTTAAGAATCAACCGTGTCAAGGAAGGGAAAGCTGCCCTAAAAGAAAGCCAGCTCAGCCTTTCACAAGTCCTGCGATCCTCACAAACGGAAGTGAGGACTTCCTATCACAATTTTATTTCCTCCGTGAATCAATATATCAAGCTGGATAAGGCATTCAAGATTGCAAAAGAAAATTACGAGGTTCAAAAAAGGGATTATGAATTAGGGCGATCCAGTAATCTTGATGTTCTGGTCTCATTAAGTAATCTCTATGAAACGAGACGCCGCTACCTCAATACCGAGCTCCAGACAAAAGTTAATGCCATATCCCTCCAAGTGGCTGCGGGAGATATCAAAGAATGACACTTTCGGACCTCGCCATTAAACGACCTGTTTTTGCCTGGACACTTTTTATCGGGGTCATCCTTTTCGGCGTCATAAGTTATTTCAGAATTGGTGTGAGCATGTTACCGGATGTTGATTTTCCCGTGCTGGATGTGAATGTCGTATGGGGAGGTGCAGCTCCGGAGGTTTTAGAGACCGAGCTGGTCGACAAGATTGAAGAAAGCGTCATCGGACTAGAAGGTCTCAAAGAAGTCAAATCGACTATCCAGCAGGGCCAGGCGACAATCAAGCTGGAATTCGACTTAAAAAGGAATGTGGATGCGGCCTTACAAGATGCCCAAGCCGCCATCGCAAGAATTCGCCTTCCCCTCAATGTAGATCCCCCCACTATCCGGAAAAATAATCCTGAAGAACAACCAATTGTCTGGATTGCCTTCGGCGGTGAGAGGTCATTGAGGGATATCATTCGTTATGCAGATTTAAATATTATCGACCAGCTTCAAACAGTCCCTGGAGTGGGTGAAATCCAATTAAGCGGTTTTGTAGGGCGCAATTTGCGCCTTTGGGTGGACAATAAAAAACTCAAAAAATACCAACTCACCATTCTTGATATTGTTACAGCAGTCGAACAAGAGCACAGCGAGCTAGCCGGTGGTTATATGGAAAACGACCGCAATGAAATCAATGTCCGGACCATGGGGGAAGAGTTTTCTGCCGAAAAAGTCGCTGATATTCTTATTAGCACCAGGGGTGGGCAGCCTATTTACGACACCAATATCCGACTTGGTGATATTGCTAGGGTCGAAGATGGTCTCGACGATATCAGGGGTAGCGCAATCATTAGCGGGATGAAAGGTAATGGCATTGCGCTCGGAATCAAAAAACAGCGTAAAACAAATGAGATTGAAGTCGCTGATGCTGTACAAAAGAAAGTAAATGAACTCAAGAAGACCCTACCTCCAGACCTCTCAATCCGGGTTAATGTCGATTTCACAGGACCAACACGTGTATCAATAGACAAAACCCAGCATGAACTGCTTATGTCTGTTATCCTGACTACCATTGTCTGTTATGTTTTCCTGGGGACTTTCAAATCTGCAGTGAATGTGATTCTCTCAATCCCCTTTTCGGTCATGGGGTCATTTATCATTATGTATTTTCTCGGTTTTACATTTAACATGTTTACTCTTTTGGCACTCGCTCTATCCATCGGTATTGTTGTTGATGATGCGATCATGATGCTTGAGAATATTGTCCGACACTTTCAATCAGGCAAAAAAAGAAGACAAGCGGCATTTGACGGGGCCAATGAAATCACGTTTGCGGCAATTGCAGTTACCGCCGCAGTTATTGCCATTTTTATTCCCGTTGTATTTATGAAGGGTGTCATAGGGACGTTCTTCTACCAGTTCGGAGTAGTCATAAGTGTCACCATACTTCTTTCATTGATTGAGGCCATTACGCTCACCCCCATGAGATGCTCCCGATTTATGACTGACTCCGATCATGAATCCCGGATGGCAAAGGCCGGAATCAGGATATTTCAAAAATTCGCTAACATATATCAAACAAGCCTTGAGTGGACCCTCGGCCATAGATGGAAAGTCCTTCTTCTCGGTGTTGCCATTTTTTTATCATCCCTTATCCTCCTCCATTTTGTGAAAAAAGAAATTGTCCCAATGCAAGATATGGGCATTGTCCGCATGCAATTCCAAACTCCTGTGGGGAGCTCTTTTGCTTTCACACAAGATATCGCTAAAAAAGTCGCCGATTACCTCGAAAAAGACCCTAATGTCGATCGATTTTTCATGAGGGTCGGAGGACAAACAGGTACTCCTAATCAAGTTTTTGCAGGCATCGTTTTGAAAAATAGATCAAAAAGGTCTTTGGGACATATTGCGTGGATGGATAAAGTAAGGTTAGACCTTGTGAAAAATGAACATACTAAAATTCGCGACCTCGTCAGGCTCCAATTAAGTGACTTATCGCAAAGGGGATTAACCGCAGGCAGTTCTTTCCCTATCAGTTTTAATATCAGAGGCCCCGATTACACTGTCTTAAAAGAAAAACTCAAGGTCATTGAAGAACGCCTAAATGCAACAGGCTTGGTTACCGACTTAAATGACGATTATCGTGAAGGACAGACCGAACTCCGCATTATTCCCAACCGTGAAGCTGCTTCGCTCCGAGGGGTTTCTATGGACAATTTAGGAAGGACAATCAATGCTGCCATCGGGGGAATCCGACAAGGGAAATTCACAAGTGATGGCAGGCGATATGACGTGAGAATACGGCTCACTCCGGAAGAAAGATTAAAGCCTGAGGATGTAGAAAACATCATGATTCGTACGTCATACGGGGAATTAGTACGATTAACAGATGTAGCAAAGATCGAAACGGTAAAAACCATTCAAACAGTTTCTCGGATTAATCGGTTACGCTCAATTTCGGTCTTTGGGAATGTAGCGACAGGAAAATCACAATCCGAGGCGTTGGATGCTGCAGAAAGAATTTCCCAAGAAGTTCTACCTGAAGGATATTCATTCCATCTGGAGGGTGGATCACAAGCCTTTCTCGATTCATTTAAAAGTCTGACGGGCGTATTTCTATTGGGTCTTGCTGTCGCATATCTTGTTTTGGCTGTCCAATTCAATAGTTTTGTACATCCTTGGAGCGTCATGCTTGCTATTCCTTTCAGTTTAACAGGAGCCTTTCTCACCCTCTGGATGACAGGACAATCATTAAATCTTTTTAGCATGATCGGTTTGTTACTCCTCGCTGGTATCGTGAAGAAAAACTCGATTCTGCTGATTGAATTTACCAATCACATGAGAAAAGAGGGAGTAAACCTACATGACTCCCTACTCAAGGCTTGCCCCATACGCCTACGCCCCATTATCATGACGTCTATCGCGACAGTGGGAGCAGCCATCCCTCCAGCCCTTGGTCTTGGTGATGGTGCTGAAGCCCGCAGGCCCATGGCACTCGCTGTAATTGGCGGAGTCATTGTTTCCACCTTGCTTACCCTTTATATCGTACCTTGTGCCTACAGTATATTTTCAAGATTTGAGAGGGGCCACCTGAATGACTTGGAGGATTAGCATTTTTTCTTACTTGCCTATCCATCCATCCGGCCATTTTTGCGCGGTAATTTCTATTGGTAATTCATCAAATGGAATTGTCTCCAAACTTTCATACAAATACCCCGTGCCGGGGTAATAATGAAAATTCTGAATGTCCGGGGTAAAATTCTTCCATACACGGTCAAACCAGGTTGGATCGATCAGGTCGGCATGACTGTAATTCTTCAGCTTTGTCAAAATCCTTTCATCTCCTCCGACGCAAGAACCATGATGCATGCGCCATTCTTTCGGAAAATAAACGGTTTTAGGTTTTCTCCCTGTTCTTAGATACTCTTTTAACCTAGGTATTCCCTTCCACGATACTTGTCGGTCCTCATGAAATAGAAAGCCGTTTCTCAGGAATACAAAAGGACGATAACCTTCCCCAGGTTCCACTACCCTGAAATTCCATGTTTTAAAATAAGTATGACTATAAACCCTATATCCGGCATGGTGTGTCCTTTGAACCTCCTCCCATGATTTCTCCAATATATCTTTTGTCCAGATTTCATCGCTATCAATAATTAAATAATAATCGGCATCTGGAGCAAGTTGCATTGCTGCATTACGGAGTTTCGCTGCAGCATCAATCCCAGGCAAGTCAGAGACATCCCGCTGGAGGACTAATCTTAGTTTATTGAGCGGATCAGCAACAGACAGGAGCACATTCAAACTGTCATCAGGCTCTACCCCGCTACCCTTCAGGTTCCTATCATACATGGTTGCACAGCAAATAGCATCTACATGCCCATAAACAGCCTCAATACTAGCCCTTAAAAAGTGCTCTTCCTTGAATACAAGCATGATGGCCGCTAATTTCATCCGGATACCCTATAAGAATTCAATTATTTTGGAAGGAGATTCCCCTTTGTTTGCAATTTGTGCAACTAGTCCAATGAGAGATTGATATCCCGTGGCGCTTTTCGCAAACAACATTCTCTCTTCGTTATTCATCTCCCGCGATGTTTTTAATGCTGTTCCCATAGACGAGATAAGATCATCAAAATCCTTAAATATTGTGAAGCACTTTTCATGGAAATAGGGCAAAATTCTAATCTCAGGATTTTCTTGGGTCAGAACATGTACTCCTGAAGCGATTAACTCAGGAATACGCATGGTAACACCATTTTCGGTCCAGTCCCTCTTTGAAGGAATATCAAGTCCTACAAATGAATCCTGATAATAACGAAGTGATTCAGCCCCCCCCAAATATCCGTCAATAATTTTCCCCTTACATGTTTTTGATTTCCTTAATGCATGTTTCCATCTTGGTCCCAAGATAAAGCCATTAGGAAATACTGACATTACCTCTAAAAGACACTTCTCACGCCAGGGGGAATGACTTCCTAAAAATACCCAGTCATATTTCCGTGTTCGATCCCCATTTGTCAGATTCAACGTGGAAAAGGGGGAAAAATGAGGCAGATAGTGGGCAGAGACCCCACGCTTTTCAATTATTTTAAGATAATTTTGGGCATAAACAATCAGATGTTTATAATATCCTTTCACGCAATAATCCATGGGAGTTGAAAGACGGTCTTTAGCCTCAATCATCCAGCAGATGTGGGGGGCGATTTTACAAGCTTCAATCATCACGGGCTCTGAGATACGGTGACCCCAAACATGTAAAACCACATCCGGTTGAATTTCTTTTATCGCCTGTAACCAACGGTTACTTCGCCAGTTTATGTTTGAGATGCTCCATGTTTCAAAAGTACTTGGAGATCTTTGTATCCTAAGTGCATTAATCACCTTTCTTATCGGTTTGATAAATGTTTTGTAATAGGGGGACTCAGGCGAGGTATCGATGTGGAATACTTCCCAACCTGATTCCTTGAAAGCACCGTAAATCCCTCGGCCAAGTTGCTCAGGTGTACCTGACCCAAGGAGTATTTTCATAACGGGCCCTTTTTCTTCAAGAGAATCTCCAAGCGGTCGCTGATTGTCCGTGCCATATTGCACAACGAATAGTTTTTTTCTGCTAATAATCTCGCTGACAAGGCGATTTTATTTTTTTCGTCCAATGATATCTGCTCGAAAGACATAAATCGGTGAACCATTTCTTTTACATTACTCGACTCAAAAACAAAACCTGAGTGGTGGGCTAAAATATCTTTGGCCAATCCTACCTTGTCAGAGAGGATGATGGGGACTCCTGAAGAAAGGGCCTGCAAAACAGAAGTCGGACACGCATCAAAATCAATGCTGGGCTGCACCATAATATCCGCAGAGGCAAAGTGCTCTCTGAGTTGTATTGTATCTAATGCACCCCGAAAACTGATCCTGTGTTGAATATTATTTTTTTTGGCAAAATCAAATAGCTTTTCTTTTTCGGGACCTTCACCTGCAATTGTCCATTTCCACCCGGGTAATTGCAATAATGCTTCCGCCATGGAGTGTAAACCTTTCCAACCCACTAAACGCCCTACACTCACTACATGTTTATCGAATACTTTGTCTTTACGAAGGGAAAAGAAATTTGTATCAACTCCGTTTGTCAAAACATCCGGACGATTCCCATAGCGATTAACTACTAATGCCGCATTATCATCACTGCAAGCATACTCCCAATCTATTGATTTCTTCCAGAAATTATCCGTCGGAAAGAAATCCTTTCCCTGATAATTCATGACTACACACAAATGAGGATTTCCCATTTTCCAAAATCTTGCACTAATAAAATCATATGGTTTGAATACAAACATGATATCACAATGTTCTTGTTTGATTGAATGCCTACTCTGATAGGCGAAATGCAACCTTTGAACCAACTTCCTGAATCTTGTCCCCAACTTCGGAATATCTTTTGTTTCCCAATAAGGCGCTAAGCGAAGGCGCATCATCACTTTTCGGTGGACTTTTCCTTCCTTGGGTTCCCCCCCAAAAAGAGTCACATCGTGCCCTAATGCTAATAGGGCCTCGCCCAAGTCCATGGCATATACCTCAATCCCACCTACCTCAGGTGTGCCTGGAAAATCAAATGTCGCATTAGGTAGAAATATTCCAATTTTCACCCCGTTATAAATGACGAATTATATTAAGAATGGGAAGTCGAAATCTTTTTAAATAAAAACAACCGTTTCAAACGTAAAATTTGCTCCGGTGTCAAATTCATTAAATAACTGATTAAAAACATACATCCTAATGCTGAAATATAGACCATATACCCGGCAAACATATGAAAAAATGATATCTCATTACCTATTCCTACGGCAAACTCTGTCCCAAAAAAATAGGAACCGATTGTTAGCATCATGATACGCATTGTATTTCCTAGGATTGCCAATGGAAAAACACATGCAAATAATAACCATTTCTTCAGTTGTGTTGGTTGTGTCAGGTTAGAAAATAGAGCTGTAATCATCGCCAAGGCAAAGAGTGATCTCAACCCACTGCATGGATTATCCACATCTAATCCGAATAATTTCCCTGCAGGGATACCTAATACAGGGTCTGGCGCTGACAGGATAGCTGTTCCTACTTTTACTACATGAATCCCAATTAAATTCAGTAGTGGTATCACGATATTGACCATTAAATGTCTTAATGGAACAGTAATTGTGTCCCCACCGATTAAAGACCACGGAACCATGAAAAGAAGAAATCCAACAGGGAAAAGTAATTTTAAAAAAAGAGTATTCCCACCGATAAACCCGATAACTCCAAGTATCCAAATGATCAGGGCCACTGGGCCAAACAATGAGACACCACCCCCATTACCCAATATATAAAAAAAGCTCCCCAAAAGAATTAATCCAACATAGTGGAATCCCCGTTTGAGATACAGTGGATATAAGTCATCTTTCTTCCACCAAATTAATCCCAAAGATATAAGGGGGACAATCATTCCATGTTCGGAATCAGGATCCGTCCCCCAAGCATGCCATAACCAGCCAGTGACAGAAACGGTTTGTCCATTAGAAAGGATATAATAATTTTTAATCAAAAACAGATAGAGGACAACAGAACATAGTATAATAAGGAGTAATAAATCTAGCTTGCCAATACTTCTATAAAGAATTGACTCTTTAAAGCCCGTCTTTTTAATTTCTTCAAGCGTATTTTTCATTACTTTTCTGAGCCAATATAGGATGTATAATACTTTTGCGTATAATAATAATCTTGTGCCTCCAGTTTATTTACCTGATTGAGGACGACGCCTAAAACCGGAGCTGAAACTGATGTTAATCGCTGAACACAGCTCATAGCCATTCCTCTCTTGATTGTCGCACACTTGAGAACATATATAATTCCCTGTACCCAAGGCACCAAAGAAAGTGCATCACTAACTGCCGTAAGAGGAGTAGAATCAATAATTACACGGTCATAATAATTCATTAAATCGACAATAAACTCACCCATTTTTGGTGACCCTAAAAGTTCTGCAGGATCCACACGGTTAGTACCTGCCGTCATGAGATGAAGATTTGGTTGCGGAGTATCTACAATTGCATCCTTCCACTCACATTCCCCATTTAAATAGTTACCTAATCCTATATTATTAGGTATTTTAAATCCAGCATGTAAACTCGGACGCCTGAGATCCCCGTCTATTACTAATGTCGCCATATTATTCTGGGCAAATGCAATCGCTAAATTCGAGCTAATAAATGATTTCCCTTCAGAGGGAATAGTACTTGTCGTCATAATACAACGAAGATTGTCAAAATCAGAGCGTAAACGCAAAGATGCTCTTAATCCCCTAATGGCTTCAGATGCAATCGAATTCTTATCCTCAATAGCAATCATATCCATCGAATATTTACGACTCCTTTTAACCTTGGGAATAACACCCAACAGGGGCAGTTGGAGATATGTCTCAATATCAAATTGACCCTTGATTTTATCGTCGAGAAAATGAAGACCAAAAGCCAAACCTAACCCCAATAATGCCCCCCCAAGCATTCCCATAATAATTACTTTCACCGTTTCGGGCTTAATTGGCTTATTAGGCTTACCTGCCCAGTCATGGATTGTAACATTACTCGGATTTAAGCCTCCTGTGAGTTCGGTTTCTTTTAATCTCTGAGTCAATGAATCGAGAAGTGTACGATTAATATTCGATTCTCTTTGGAGGGTACTATATTGCACTTTTAATCGATCTAAATTTCTTTGATCCTCTTCGAATTTTTTGTACTCATCAGTCAGTACCTTTACATTTATTTCTGATTGATCGAGTCGAATTTTGGCTGTATTTAATGCCTCTTTCATGGCTCGGTTTAAACCATCTTTTTTTTGCTTTAATTGGAATTCCGCATCAATCATTCTTGGATGTTTTTCTTTGTATCTTCTGGATAAACTTAAAATGTAAAGCTCCAGATCATTAATCTCTTTTTCGGCCCGAACTACTTCAGGATAATTTGAAATAAAAGGTGATTCTAATAATTTTTGTGAATCGTCCTGAATAGGGGCGAGTTGTTCCCAAACATTCTGTGATGATAATCTTTCAGATTTTGCAGAATTCAAACGAGTATTCGCATTTTTAAGATTATCTAAAACAATATTTTGTCTCTCATCCAACGCATCTGCATCAAATTTCTCCCGGTATTCTAATAACTTCTTTTCAGATGCCTCAGCTTTTGTTTTCAAATCATCAACTTGATCCTTTAACCATTTTGCAGCAGCAAAACTGACAGAAAGGACACTTTCCGAGCTGTATCGTTGATACTCCTTAGCGACAGTATTCGCAATCTCCATAGCGATTTGTGGATTTGGGTGATCCACCATGATATTGATTAAATTTGTTTCTCTCTCAGGCGCCACTCTGAGACAACTTAATACTAAATCAACTCGGCTAATTGGCTTATTTTGATATTTTTTCGGCACAATCCCTACTGGAAAATCCTTATCTGCATCCAGATTTAAAACCCTGACTACCCTTTGAATAAGTTCCCTGCTACCGATAACTCTCACCTGCGTATTGATGTATTGCGGTGTGAGAGACGAAGAAACCACTTGTTTAATATCAACTACTTGATACTGCCCCGGTTCAATCCGGATAACAGATGTTGCACGATATATTTTTATTTCGCGTCTTACATACTCTGCACATGAAATACTGACCACTAAAAAAACAAACAAGATAAGCCATTTGCGCCGCCAGAATATCCCGAAATATTCTTTGATTGTTTGTGTACTTGACTCATTAGCCTTATTATAACCGTAAGCCCCTGTATATCCGTATCCATAACCTCCATAACCTGAGTTCGTATGATAAGCCGGATTTGTCTCACGACTGGAAGTATTCTTTTTTGGATCATTGGGTATATCAGGCATGAGACAGGAAAGGTTTAGTTAATAGAAATAAACCCTAATAATTAAAAAAAGTTCTCGGGAACTTCTATTATATCACCGGGTAATATTTCAGGATCAGTGCTTTCACCCTTTTGGATTTTTATTAAATTATATTCAGTCATTTTACCACTTCTGGTAATCCGAATCCTTTTGATATTTGCTACTTTAGTAGGACCACCTCTGCTATATATCGCTTTGAGTAATGTAATTTTGCCGTCAGTTGGAATTTGATTCACCCCTACTCCACCAATTTGGCCTCTCATGATATATTCATTTTGTGAGGTTCCCTCTAAAGCCACTACCACTTGTGGGTTAACGAGATAATCCTTCTTTAGCTGCGAAGTTATTGATTCCCTCGATCTCTGTAATGTTAATCCTAATACTCTTACCTCATTTAGTAAGGGTAATAGAATCATGCCTTCGGAAGTTACGCGAATACCTCGGACACTCAACTCAGGTTCATTAATCACCGTCACCGAAATAATATCTCCACCGCGAATGACATAATTGTCATTAACAGCTATTCCAGATTGCACTATACTCTGCTCACCACCTGAATTTGCTGAAATAATATCCGTTGTTTCAGATGCATTAATGAGTGGGTTACCGGAATTATTTTGTTGTTGTTGTTTTGGAGGGGGAGGAGCATTACCAGCTGAATTTATACCGGGAGGAGCTTGACTAAAATTCCCTTGCTGAGCAAATAACAGATAATTGGAATTTAAGGTACAAGCTAAGATGTATACTACAGATAAAAATATTTTTTTGTGCATTATAATGGAATGCCATCAATAGTTACTGGTATTAGAATGATGCTCCAATACCAATGGTAACCTGATTTTGTGTAAAACTGAAATTTGAAACATTAGATTCATTGACATTGTACTGATAACCACCATAAATCCTCAACCACTCTTGAAGGAGATATGTTAAATTTACTCCTGCCGTGTAGTTATTGTCATTACGTGCTACATTTCCTATACCCACATAATTTACAGGATTTTGAAAATCAACATTATTCCAGTTAAAGAATGCACTCGCCGTTAACTTTTGTGTGATTTTTTGGGAGAGTGTTAAATTTGTGCCTGTATTATAATACATATTATTAACTTCAGTAATTGATTGGTTAATTGATCTGTAAACATTTAAACTAGCTGTTGTTTTTGTTGTAATCGCATAAGAAAAATTTGCACCACATGTAAATGAAAACGACTGACTCCCCCCCCCAATTGAATCCTTTGAATCGCCTATAAAAGCTGTTCCACTAGCTGTGCTCGTCAATTTTCCTGTATTAGCAGATATACCTGCGCCGATGGTGCCACCTCGACTATCATTACTAGGAGCAACACGACTTAAAGTACCACCTTGTTGTCCGGTTGTTACGTTAGCCGTCTCGAAAGTTTGATTCCCTTGGAATACATTATTAATTGCATTTACAGCATAACCAACATTAAAAAATCCTGAATAAGTGGTATTAAAGACCCTATTTATTCCTACACCCACATTGTATCCATTGATATCTTGGCCTTGGCTAACAGTATTATTAGACCAGTTTCCAAAAAGGTTGAATGTTGTTAATTCGTCGAACGAATATCCAAGACTCGCTCCAATAACATTCTGGGCATTATCCACCAAACCGAAACTAGTAAAGTTATTGAACTGATGATTGAAATATGTGCTTAATGTAAATTTTTCTGAAAGTCTCCAAATACTTGTAATTCCTGAATTAAGATTCCCACTGGGTATATACTCACCAACTAATGTATTTGCACCCGTTGAAAAATTATAATTCAGAAATGATGAAATAGTAAAACGGTTAAAAACCGATGCTTGTGTAAATGTCAGGTTATTTCCCCAGTTATCCTGGCTTTGTTGATCTACAAAATTTACTATTGAAGCCGTATAATCCATACTGAGTTTTAAGGCCTCAGTTTGTCCTACGCTGATTTGAACCCCTGGCTGTGTATTAAAACTCCAAGCACTCACACGATTTGTATTAGAAATGAAAATATTATCATTGTAGTTGGCCGTCTGGTCTATGTGGGGCCTAATACTTAATACGCCTACCTGTAATGGTTTTGCTTGTATAACTACTGAAGAGCAAATAAAACAAGTAATTATTCCTAAAATAGAAATATATAACTTAGACAGTAATTTGGTCGGTTTCATCGTTTTGTATAGTTTTTGTGTTTGTGACATTAGCAATCAAACCATATTTGAAATTTGAGACATTAATATTTAAACCATATCTGAAATTTGAGTCAATAACAATATCAGCATAAATTTCCATCAGTTTTTACGTAAATTCATTACGATTAAATTAGCTGTTAAATAATCCATCACCACTGTGTTGTATTAAATGTCACAGTCTCTCCCAAAATGAATTTTGTAGATGGGTCTCCTTCAGCTTTTATCTGGATTCTTTTCCCTCCAACCAGCAAGGAGAACTGGTTATATATAGCATAGTGGTCTACAAAAAAGGCAATTTCAATATCAGATTGTTTTTTTGCTGGCGCAAGGAGACGTCCCACTTGTCTTTTATCCTCTGGTTTATCAGCTTCTTTAAAATACGTGTACCCCCTGCCATCAATTAATTCCACAGAATTAGGATTTATACGAAAGTCTTCGTCGCTTAAATTATCGACCGAAAAACTCGCGGTAACATTAAATCTGGCCCCATTCTTGGTTACATTTACTTTTTCTAAGGTTGCATGTATTCCATTGTCCAAGTCAATTTTCTCCCCGTAGGCGGCGGTAGGTAATTTAAATGGTTCCGACGGGGAGGTTCTAGAGGGTTCTACCCCCGGCGCCGTCATAGGATAATCATCGTACTGGTTAAATGATTTATAGTATTGGAAGGCCCGGTATCCAAATACCACGAGGCATGCGGCAATAAACAAGAAAGCCAAACTTTTCGCAAATATTTTAATACGATAGCGACGTCTCCACTTTCGATGAACTTTTTTTCGGGGATCCATGTAGTCGTAATCGCTCATAATTACCTTTAAATATGACTGAAATAGGCTTATAATCAAACTTGTTTATATTGATAACTGAGAAAGAAATTGGCTATTATTTTCACTAAACCAGCGGATATCTTCAATTCCATAAAGCATCATTGCAATTCTTTCGACTCCCATTCCAAAGGCAAACCCCGTGTATATTTCAGGATCATAACCCACAGATTCAAATACGTGAGGATGAACCAATCCACATCCGGCAATTTCCAACCATTCTTTACCCCTGATTTTTTTACCAGGAATACTGAAGTCAATTTCAAAGCTCGGCTCTGTAAAAGGAAAAAAATGGGGGCGGAAACGAACCTTTGTGTTTTTCCCTAGTAATTCCCTAAAAAAATATTCCATTGTCCCTTTTAAATCCGCAAGACTGACATTTTCATCAACGTAAAGGCCTTCAATTTGGTGAAACATGAGCGCATGGGTGGCATCAGGGTTATCCCTGCGGAAACATGATCCGGGAGCAATAATCCTCACTGGAGGCTTGGTGTTCTGCATCGTCCTGATTTGCACGGGAGATGTCTGTGTTCTTAATAAATGCCTTCCTAACTTTTCATCACTAATTTGACCATCAATATAGAAAGTATCTTGTTCATTTCGTGCAGGATGATCAGCCGGGGTATTTAATGCATCAAAATTATAGAATTCAGTCTCAATATCAGGCCCTTCTGCAAGACTAAAGCCTATCGCCCCAAAAATACGCGAAATCTCCTGAATTGTCCCGTTAATCGGATGGACTGTTCCTGAGGGTAGTCTTTGTACTGACAGAGAAACGTCGAACCCAGAATAGTCGACATGGGGACGTGTTAAAAACTCTTTTTTGCCTTCAAAGGCTTCTGTCACCGCAGTTTTTACTTCATTTGCCAATTTGCCCACTAAAGGTTTATCCTCCTTAGAAACATCCTTTAATCCTTCAAGCAAACGGGGCAAAGATCCACTCCTGCTCAGATATTTTATTCTGACCTCTTCCAATGATGCTTGGTCATTCACATTATTCAAAGCTGTGATTATTTCGCTGCGTAATTGATTCAAATCTTCAACCATACTCATTCATAAAACAATTTACCGACAAAAAGGTCACGCCTTTTCTGATGGGAGTTTACCTGATATTATAAAAAAACAAAAAAAGGCCCGTATAAACGGGCCTTTAATAAAATATTTCTTTGAGACAATTATGCTTTTGCCGTTTTTGCCGGCACGGATTTAGCCTGTTCAATAATTGTAGCGAAAGCCTTAGGGTCATTCACAGCCAAATCAGCCAAAACCTTGCGATCGAGTTCAATCTTCAGTACTTTTAATGCTTCAATAAAACGGCTGTAGGTGATCCCTGCGGCACGGGTAGCCGCATTGATACGGACGACCCATAAATTACGAAAATCCCGTTTTTTTACTTTACGATCACGATAAGACCATGACTGGCCTTTCATGATGGCGTCTTTAGCATAACGGAAAAGTTTACTGCGACGTCCGCGGAAACCTTTGGCTTTTTCTATCACACGTTTACGACGGGCCCGGCTGGCGGGTGCGTTAGTGGCTCTTGACATACTTTATATCCTCTTTTTTTATATCTCTTAAAATTTAAATATCAGAATTTATCTTTAAGCGAAAGGTAAATTTGATTTGATGCGGTAAACATCAGTTTTGTGCACTAGTGCTGCTTTGGACAAGCGGCTTTTCCTTTTTGCATTTTTACCTGCAAGAAGGTGGCGTTTGCCGCTTTTACGGCGTAATACTTTTCCGGTTCCTGTCACTTTAAAGCGTTTAGCAACAGATTTCTTTGTCTTTCGTCTGGCGATTGGACGGGGCATACTTTTATTCCTTTTCTTACTTTTCCTTAACTTTATGTTTTAACCCTGTCAAATGGGCTATTCTTAAATTCTTTTTCAGTTCCAGTCTGGGGTTTATCCAGTTTACGAACTAAGACTTTTTCAATTATGCTTTTCACTAACTCCCCATCATTATGATGGATCTCGTGATGTTCTTTTTTTAATTTCTCACGTTGATTCGCAGGAAGCGGATTATAAAACATCAGAATATTACGTCCGATTGCCTTTGGCTCCGCCTCCAAATTTCCAAATTCTGTTAAATCAGTCTTGATTTGCTGCATCAGCCCCATTCCGAGCTCCCGGTGGGACATCTCGCGGCGCCTCAATTCAACAATCAACTTCACCTTGTCACCATCTTCTAAAAATTCAATGGCATGGTTGATTTTTGTCGTATAATCATGCGAGGCGATATTGATGTGAAACTTAAGTTCTTTCACCTTAGAAGCAGTCTGATGCTTTTTAGCATCCTTAAGCTTCTTCTCCTCCTCATATTTATACTTACCAAAATCAACGATCTTACATACCGGAGGCACTGCATTTGGTGAAATCTCCACCAGATCCACCCCTCTTTGTTGTGCCAGCGTCAAGGCATCACGGGTATTCATAATACCCATCATATTTCCCTGATCATCAATGACGCGTACTTCCGGAACACGAATCCTACCATTCACACGTGTTGAAAACTGGTTACTGTTCCCACGGTAGAAACCCCGATTATAATTATCTTTTATAACACTTCTCCTTTTTGATTTCGTCAAATCGCCATGTCTTTTTATAAAAACTGACACATGGACGAACCGCGCTTTATAATCAATCGTTTAGATCACTGCAACTAAAAATTCTCATTTCTATCAATATAGTTAAAAATAACATAAAAATAATTGACTTTACAGCTTCTCTTTTTGTCTTTTATGGCTCATTCGCATGGCTGTATCTTGTCTGTAATACCCCTTGAGTACATCGTAAAGCTTATGATGTTTATGCGCCATTTGTAAGGGGTTCTCAAAAAAACATTCGGAAGCAACCGCAAAAAATTCTGCGGGGTTTGTCGCAGCATAATCATCAAGGAGAGTTACACGCCCATGAATACTGTCCTCCACCAATCTTTCGTACTCATCCTTCATAACAGCATGCCATTCAATGTATTGTGCTTTAGATTTAAGCAATGGAGTGCCATCCGCAAAACCATTCATGAAATCAAGTTGATGGGCGAATTCATGGACCACTACATTCCTTCCGGGATAAGGATCCCTACTTTGCTCCAAGACACAATCCCATGCTAAGACGACAGGCCCATGCTCCCATGCCTCCCCCAAACGCGCACTATTACCTTCCATAATCACGCCATTTCTTGCTTTTCGTTCAGCCGGATTTTGATACCCGGAGGGATAGACTAAAACGGATGCCATATGGCTAAAGTAATCATGTTTCATTGCCAAAAGCATTACTGACACATTCCCTGCTATCGTAACTTTTATCTCATCATTGATTTCTTGTCCATTACACCCCTCCCAATTTTTTTCAGAGATAAAAATCCTCATGATACTCTGCAAATGGGATTGTTCTGCCTTACTGACCAATGAATATAACGCGACATTATTTTCCAGAATCTGCAGCCAATTCTGGGGAAATGGTTCTTTTAGGAGGGCAATTCTTTTCCGTTTCTTGAACCATTTTAAAATCATAATTTGCCAATAATTTTACGGGCGATAAAAGGACCTTCGTAAATAAACCCTGTGTACACTTGGATCAATTGAGCGCCCGCATCCAGTTTTTCCTTCGCATCATCCGCAGTAAAAACACCTCCCGCCCCAATCACTGGAAGTTTCCCTAGTGTCTTTTCCACAATATAACGGATAACCGCCGTCGACCTATTTTTTAACGGTTTGCCACTTAGGCCCCCTGTTTCACGTGCCCTTGCCGTATCCGGCTGCACGAGCAAATTGCGTGAAATGGTCGTATTTGTAGCGATCACCCCCGATATGGCCTGTTCCTCCACTACCTCTAATACCTCGTCAAGCTGTGACCATTCCAGATCAGGGGCGATCTTGACAAGGATGGGTTTTCCTCCGAGTTCCTTATTTTTTTTCTGAAGAACCGAAAATATCGCGCTCAAGTGTTCCTTGTCCTGAAGCTGCCTCAATCCCGGTGTATTAGGGGAACTCACATTGACCACAAAATAATCCCCTTCACCGTAAAGTTCAGTAAAAGAAAAAAGATAATCGCTCGCAGCCTCTTCTAGCGGTGTTACCTTACTTTTCCCAAGGTTAATCCCGAGTGGAATCCGAAGGTTAAAACTCTCATGCAGTTTATGCAGCCGCTGCGCAATTTGCTCAGCACCCTCATTATTAAATCCCATCCGGTTAATCACAGCACCCTCTGAAGGAATCCTAAAAAGCCTCGGACGCTCATTGCCCGGCTGTCCCTTGGCAGTCACTGTACCGATCTCCACAAACCCAAACCCCAATGCCTGCCATGCGGGAATCGCAACTGCGTTTTTATCAAAACCAGCAGCGAGCCCGACGGGATTAGGAAAATTCAGGCCGAATACCTCTACCGGTTTCCCCGCCCCCCGGGCAAATGGTGCCACCATAGACTGCATTAAAAATGTAGGGCCAAACAATTCTAAAAGCCGCATCACTCGGTGATGAATATCCTCCGGATCTTGTCTAAAAAAAATCGGTCTGAGTATTTTCTCGTAAATCACGTGATGACTTTAAATGAAGCACTACTTGAATCAATGATGTTTTATTTTTTTTGAGCAACAAAATAATGGTTTTGACAGTACCTCGGGAAAAGATATTTAAATATCGTGTCAAAGTACCTGACTGTAGCAGATACCGTATTAGACTGACTCATCCGTACAGGCAGACGATTCCAACAGTTCCTAGGTATAAACCCATAACGCCCAGTCTCAAGAATTTCAAACCCCGTATCATTACAGAACTCCTCTATATCAGCCCTTATATACTTATAAACATGATGATGTTGCGCGGGTATCTTGGAGTTGATTTTTTCGATATAACTATACTTATTGGGAAAGTGGCCGCAAATAAAAAGCCCCCCTGGAATCAGCACACGATTAATCTCTTTCATACTGGCTCTTTCATCTCCGCCTGTTTCTCTCACATGCTCTAACACCCCTACACTTGTCACGACATTATATGATTCGGCAGTAAATGGCAGATTAACAGGATCAGCATCGCGAGCCGTACTATATTCAAAACTGGATGAAAAATTCTCCTCTAGAAATCTAATGAGAGCTTCATTTGCGAAAGAATATGCATGTGTCTGGAATCCGCACTTCACGGCAAAATAACTAAAATGTCCATTCCCACATCCCCAATCCAAAACTCGGCTATTTTCCGCCACATACTTGTGTATTAAATTATATAAAGGCTCGTATTGTGCACCTGTTACCCTGCTTTTAAACTGAACCGGAAGGAGCTCTACATTATCCTTTGCTAGGGATTGGAAAGCATCAAAGATATCATCACTATTGATCTGTTTTGACATATTAGAATTTTAACAAATAAAAATAAATCTCACGAGAGATATTATCTACTCACCGAGTAATTTTTTCAGGCGTGCAAGTTGCACATTCACCTTGGCTACATTCTCCTCGCGTTCTTGCGAGTTTTTGATGGTGTTTTGTTTTGGTGTAATCACTATGTTACGACCGAGATTTCCAGCTATTTTCGATTGCTGTACCGGGGCTTGGATTGTCACGGTCTGGGCAATGGATTTGGCTGGATTAGATTGAGAAGCAACAGATGGTTTTGCGACCGTCACAGTAGATCCCCCCCCACCATAACTCATGACACCCGTTTGTAACTGTAGATCATCTTGAAGGCTGCGATGTGGCTGGATCCCCATTCCTTGCAGGACTCCATGATAGGCTTTAACAGCCTCTTCAGGCGTAATCTTCCCTTCCACTATCAAGCGGAGGAACTGGATAAAGGCGAGTTGATGTTCGGCCATATTGATCTTACGCCCAAAGAGCGCCACACGTGCCCCGTACTTTTGTGCTTCAGAGATCAGTTTAAAGGCATCATAAGTCGTTCCTGCTCCTCCACCGAGAATACCGGCTACAAGCTGCGGGTCATAAGAAACAAGTTCCTCCATGGCCTTCGGCCCATGATAGACGATCTTGAGGAACTGGGGACGTCCAGCGGAGGTTACTCCGGCTAGGGAACGGATGATATGGTCATTGATAAAGCTGCCGAGTTTTTCATCCGAGACTCCGGCATCAATATTCGGGTCGAAAACCTCAAGAAAATATTTAAAACCTTTTCTCTCGGCTTCCTCGCGAAATGTTTTGAAGGCACACAATGAATACTTGTCTCGGTCGACATCATTGGTAAATGTCACTGAATACAACCCGAGATTTGCCCCCGTCACATCCTCACCTTCGCCACACTCTACTTTCCCGCATTGGATATGGTCTATCGAAGCCGTACGGAAGGGTTGTGAAGCTTGTTTGATGTATTGGCTCCCCCTCACCACCCAGATATCTGTTGTATCATTTGCACGAGCAGCAGGAGTAATGTGAGAATTCTGGAATAACCCCTCTTTCATGGCTAACTGCTCGATATTTGAGGCAGAAGCCAACATGATATCAACAAACCCCTGTTTGATCACCTCCCTGATCTGCTGGCGGTATTCTTCCAATGATTTGAAATGGGCCTCACCCTTCGCATAAGCTTCAGGTGATTGCCCCGCTTTGGGTCCAGGCGCCGCAGCCCCAAAAGCCATATCGGCGTCCTTCGCATCGGCAATAATAAAGGCCTTGCTGGAATGAGGATTCTGCCTGATTTCAGCGAGTTTTTGATCAAGTGATTTATTCATAAAAAATTCCTGATAATTAATTTCCAAGTCCTAATTGCTGATTTTTTATCCTTTTACGTATTAGAAAACCTATTACTGCACTCAGCAAAGCAATCAACAGGCTTGAAAAGAGAAATATTGAATTGCTCCAGTGATAATGGTTTTCAGCAAGAACCAGCATGAATATAGAAAATATCGATACACAGACAATGATCCTAGTCTGTTTTAAATCTAAGTGATATTTTTGTGCCCGTTTTGCATCATTACATATCAAGGTCTTGGCTTTTTTGCCATATTTTCGAGATAATATTGCGAACGGAAGGAATAATAAAAATGGTGAGATTAGGGCGGAAATATTCATTTTTCCATTATCCCCTCTATGTCCTATCAAAAGAGGAGTAACAACCAAAAAGATAATCGAAAGAACAGAAGCCAAGAGTGCTATGTTCTGATGCTTTTTGATTTGTTTTTCTTCATCCATAAATATGATTCAATCCAAAGAAAAAACTATGCTTTAACCTTAGCCAATGTGTCTTTCAGAGCCTTGGCTGATGCTTGGAGTCCATTGAGCTCTTTAGGCCAGAGTTCAACCTCGATCCGCTTTTCAGCCCCGCCTCGACCGACGATGGTGGGTACACTCAGACAAATATCCCGAATCCCGTATTCCCCGCGCATGTAGCTCGACACCGGCAGGATTGCTTTCCGGTCAAGGGCAATCGCTTCCACCACGACCTTGATGGCGACTCCCACGGCCCAACCTGCTCCACCTTTACGACTGATCACCTCGGCTCCACTGCCTTTAGTGCGTTCAAAAAGCTTTGTCTGGAGCTGAGGCGTCATCCCTGGGAAATTTGCGAGTGAAATCCCGTCTACAGTCGCTGAGGACCACACGGGAATCATGGAGTCACCATGTTCACCCAAGATCAGGGCGCGAACCTGGGTTGCCGGCAGATTGAGTTCAGCAGCGATTAACGAGCAAAACCTTGAGGTATCGAGCATGGTCCCCAGACCAATAACGCGTGACTCTGGAAGCCCGAGTTTTTGTAGGGCAAGTTGCGTCAGGATATCGACAGGATTACTGACCACAAAAATATAAGCATCATCACGGAGACGGGCTGCCTTTAAACTTTCAAGAATTTGGAGAAAAAGAGAAACATTCCGGTTAATCAGGTCGAGGCGTGATTCGTCCGGTTTACGGCGCAGTCCTGCCGTAATGACAATCATATTACACTGCGCCATTTGCTCGTATCCACAGGAGTATATTTTCTGGTCACCACAAAATGCCGCCCCATGCAACAAATCCAAGGCCTCACCCTCAGCAGTCGCCACATTCGCATCCAAGAGAGCAATTTCTTTAACAATCCCGCCGCACTGCAAGGCAAAAGCCGCACAACTGCCGACACGTCCCCCTGCACCGATGATTCCGACTTTTAAACTCATAATCTTTTTCTCCCGTTTATTGATAAATATAAAATTTTCCCGAGTCCGTATTCACACGCACCATTTCTCAAAGCATCCTTATTTTCCGCCAAAAGCTTTCATGATCTCATTAGTGATTTTTTGAACCGCTTCTTCTGGCACTTCCACTTCTGCTGCTTTGGCCGATTCGTTCCCGGTCTTGCACCCGCAAGAGCCTGTCGCCGTTTTACCACGCAAGACTTCCCACGGATCAACTTCACAGAGTTGCACCGGCTTTAATCCCTCCCGGGGATCTGGCATCCCGAGTTTACTCCGGAGTTCAAGCAATTTACCCACTTCATCACTCGGAATCGTGCTGTCACCCTTTAACGGCATGGCATTCAAAAGGGTACGGCAATAAGCATCCGTGATTTCCATTTTCCAATAAGCATCTTCCACCCCAAATCCCCAACAAATAACCCCGTGGTTGCCCATCAGGATTGATTGGTGTTCGGCCGCCAATGGCTGGATGATCTCGGCCATTTCTTTCCCGCCGGGTGTCTTATAAGGGGCCAAGGGAGCGCGCCCCACAAAAACCTCATATTCGGGAATCAAACAAGCGGGAGGCTCGATTCCGGCTATGGCGAAAGCTGTGGCATGAACCGGGTGGGCATGGACGACGGCTTTAGCATTTGAGTTCCCCTTATAAAGGGCTAGATGGGTCGTGATTTCACTCGTGCGTTTACTGGAACCGGCAATTTGATTCCCTTCCAGATCCACCATACAAATCATATCCGGAGTCATAAATCCCTTACTCACCAATGTCGGGGTACAAAGGACTTGATTCTGTCCGATACGGTAAGAAATATTCCCCCCGTTCCCGTCAACATATTCACGAGTCCAGAGCCGGCGACCCATTTCACAAATCTCTTTTTTGACGCGTTCGGCTTCTTCCGAAAAAAACATTGCCTGAACAGGATCAGAAGACGAAGATGCCGAAACACTTACGCCACTCTGGGCAATTTGCGCGGAGACAATAATTTTAATCTGATTTTCAGAAAAAACATCTTTGGCCCCGGGAGTAACGATAACCCCCGCTAGAACAGTAAATTCTTTTTTGCCGGTGGAGGCAAATTGCATCGCATCTTTTTCTGTGAAGAGTTTCATAATTTATTATTCCTGGTATGTTTTTCCTTGATAAAAATATTCATCGATGAGACCCGCACAATAGGCATCCACAGGCCGAGCCGGGTCGAAAGGGCAGGCAGCCTCACGGCCTTCACTGATGGCGATCGTCTGCCCCTGACTGGCTCCTAACTCGTCATAAACAACAATGGCAAAGTCGGTCGCTTTCTTCTCACCAGCAAAACGCTCCTGTTTCCAAGGCGCTACCAGCAAAAGCCTCTCACCGACATAACTTTCATGCCGTCTCGACAAGACCACGCGGCCTATGACTGTTCCAAATCTCATGCGTTTAAATTCACTCCGTCGTCAATTACCCCCAGCACCGCCCAACGGGCAGGACTGAGTTCACTACCGACAATTTTCCGGGCTTCCGAGCCGTCACTGGAAATAATGACTTTTGATCCGATCCCAGCTCCAAAAGTATCAATCACCAGTTGCGGAGCCCCGTCATTAAAATCGTCATAGGAAAGAGGTTGTGCAATCATCAGACGCCACCCCTCGAGTGAAACATGTTTCACCTCGGCTGTTGCATAACCTTCTATCCGTGCGATTTTCATTCGTTAATCAATAAATCTTGAGTTGATCGACCATGACACAGCGACGGCTGCGGGTGAATGTCATCGGTGTGGTGACTCCTTCTCCCGTCGGGGTCGCGATACTAAAGCTCAGAAAACCTTCACCTCCCAAACCCAAACCTGTCATGCTCGGACCGTTCTTGATGTAAAGTGTCGTATCTACGGCTTGAGCCATTTTCGTCATATTGACGACATTCTGGGAATGAATGATGGCTGTGTGTTTATAACCATGCTCGGCACGAACCGCTGCGGCCACCGCATCGTCAAAATTCTTTACCCGTACAATCGGGATAAAGGGCATCATCTGCTCTTCTTCCACAAAGATATGATCTTCAGGGGTCACCCCAAAAAGTAACTGTGTCGATGCTGGCACATCTAGCCCTGCAATTTTAGCCAATACTGAAGCATCGGCTCCCACGAGCTTGCGATTCACACTCGGATGAGCGCAACCCGCGCCTTGGCCTTCGGGGAATACAAAAGCTTCTTGGGTGAGTTTTTCGATTTGGGCTGCATTTAATTGGACTGCCCCGTGTTTCTTGAGGGCGGCAATCAAGGCGTCGGCTACTTTCTCCACCACAAAAACTTCCTTTTCGCCGATGCAGAGCAAATTGTTATCATAAGAAGCTCCTTGGATGATTGCCGAGGCCGCCTGATCGAGGTTTGCGGTTTCATCCACGACGACAGGGGGATTTCCCGGACCGGCACAAACGGCACGTTTTCCTGATGCCATGGCTGCTTTGACTACCGCAGGGCCGCCTGTAACGCAGAGCAAACGGACAAACGGGCTCTTGCACATGGTATTAAAGGATTCAAGAGTTGGTTTCTCCACCATAGACAACATATCGCTGATCCCTGTGACCTTTTCGATTTCACGGTTGTAAACACGCAAGGCAATGGCCGCACATTTTGCCGCACTCGGATGACAGTTAAAAACAATCGTGTTCCCCGCAGCAATCATATTAATCGCATTGCCCGTAATGGTAGGAACACTGTGGGTCGACGGGGTAATCGCCCCGATCACGCCCCATGGCGTATATTCGATCACTGTTAACCCGTGATCACCACTGAAAGCGTCGTGTTTGAGGAATTCCACACCTGGAACCAAATCACCACAAATGCCCAGCTTCTCGATTTTATGATCCAAGCGCCCTATTTTGGTTTCTTCGAACTCAATCCGGCCCCACTCTTGGGCATTTTGCACACAGAGTTTACGGATGACATTAATCGCTTTTTTACGGGCTTCGACCCCGGCGGCCTGGAGCTTTTGAAAAGAAACATCAGCAGCGGCAATGGCTTCTTCCATCGTGGGGTACACACCGTATCCACCGGCACTCACCGGTATACTGGAGACCGGCGTAGCGGGAGTCGCCTGTGGAGCACCAGCTCCCAAACTTGCCAACACCTGTTGAACCACCCTTGCGATTGTATCATCATTAATTTGTGTGTTCATAATCGATTTTCATCCTGATCAAACGGCATTATCGTTCTACTTATTCTTGTATATTTCACGTCCATGGAGATCGACCGCGTCGACGATGCCGATAATGACAGCATCGACGGGTGTATCCTTATCCTTGGCGGCCAGACGGGCGGAGCTTCCTTGCACAACAAGCACGAGCTCACCCACGCCGGCCCCGAGGCTATCCGTCACCACGATTGTCGATGATGAAGCTTTGAATTCCTTAGCGTCCGGCCCTTCAGCAGTGACAGGACGCACGACGAGCAGTTTCTGCCCGGTCATTTTTTCATTCTTCTTGGTCGCGACCAGCGCGCCCTCGACTTTGGCTAGGATCATAATACTTTTCCTTCTATGCAGATGAAGGCGTAATGAATCATCCGTTAACACCGGACCACCCACTCCATCCCGCAAACTGCCTCAGGTTATACTGGCTTAAATTATTTTGTCTTGGGGAGTATACCCAGGATTTCGTCATGAGGACGGGGAATCACGCTGGTGGTAATAATTTCTCCACCAATAGCGGCGGCGGCTGTACGACCAGCCTCTGTTGCGGCTTTAACAGCGGCGACATCACCGGTGACAACGCTCGTGACCATGGCGTTACCGACTTGTTGGTAACCCACGAGTTTAACATTCGCGCTTTTGAGCATCGCGTCGGTAGCCTCGACCAATGCGACGAGCCCACGTGTTTCAATGAATCCTAATGCTTGTTGTGACATATTTTTGTTTTCCTATTTTTGTTTTTTAAGTTGGTTAAAAATTTAGTTCTATTATTGATGCAGAAGCTTCCAAGCATTCCGCGCGATAATCGTTTCTTCCGATGTCGGGATCAACATGATGCGCGTTTTACTCGAAGGCTTCGAGAGCGTTACTTCCGTTTTGGGTGCTGTTTTATTAGTTTCTAAGTCGAGCTCAATCCCGAGCCCGTCGAGACCCGCGCAAATTGCTTCACGCAGCCAAGGGTTATTTTCGGCAATACCGGCTGTGAAGATCAATACATCACAACCACCAAGCTCGACAAGGAATTGACCGATATAATTCCGAATATTCTTCACCAGGACTTTCAGTGCCATTTGCGCATCCACGCTTCCTTCATCAGCAGCCTTCAAGACATCGCGCAAATCCCCTGTGGGTGTGCCCGCCATTCCTTTGAGTCCGGCTTCTTTCATGAGCATTTGCTCTACTTTTTCCACGCCCAAACCCAGGTCGCGGATCAGGTAGATCAGTGCAAAGCTATCAAAGTCACCGACACGGTTATTTTGGGGCAAACCACTCTGCGGTGTCATTCCCCAACTCGAATCCACAGCCACACCACCCTTGACCGCAGCAATCGATGAACTCCCCCCCAAATGGCAGGAAATCATCCGCAAATTGCCCGCACCTAAAATCTCGGCGGCACGCTCAGTCACAAACCGGTGGCTGGCTCCATGGAACCCGTTGCGGCGAATCCCGTATTTATCATGCCACTCTTGAGGAATGGCAAATCGGGTATTCTGCTCGGGAACATGGTCGTAGAAGGCTGTTTCGAATGTACCGACACAGGGAATCTCTGGATAGTCCTTCTGAAAAAGACGCACCGCATTTACATACGGCGGATTATGCGCGGGCAGGAGGGTATAGATTTCCTCCATGGCCTTGAGCACATCCTCGGTCATTTCCACAGTCCCACTGATTCCCTTGGCCATTACCGGTTTGAACCCAATCGCTTTGACTTCGTCCATGGAGGTAATCACACCTTCCTCGGTATCCATCATGGATTCAAAAGCCATATGAATGGCGGTCGGATAATCTGGAATCGGACAGGTTTTCTTCTGCGCTATCCCGCCCATCTTTTGATAAGAATAGATACCGTCCTGCGAACCAATCCGTTCCACCCCTCCTTTACAGAGGAAAGTCTCATCGGGCATCGAAAATACAACGAATTTGAACGAAGTACTTCCAATATTGGCTACGAGTATTTTATTTTTTTGCACGGACGACATAGGGATATCTATCGATCTAATATTTTATGTGTGTAAAAAGGTTCCCGCCTAGAAATAACGAATCCGGCGGAAAATCCCTTATTTGGCTGCGGTAGCTCCACCGATCCATTTACCCATTCCAGCGAGTTCATCATGCGGACGGGGGATGACATGGACAGCGACGACTTCACCGACAGCGGCAGCGGCGGTGGCCCCTGCTTCGATAGCGGCTTTAACAGCAGCGACATCACCCTTTACAAAAGCCGTGACATTTCCTGAGCCGATCTTTTCCCAACCAACGATCTGGACATTGGCGGATTTGAGCATTTCATCGGTCGCTTCGAGTAATGCGACCAATCCTTTTGTTTCAACCATACCTAGAGCTTGTGACATAAATTTCTTTTCTCCGTATTTTAAAATTAAGCGATATAAACCTTGAGCAGATCCGGATGGGGATTTGCGATGACATGACTGGCGACCAGTGTTCCAATGCGTTGAACCACTTCGCGCCCGGAATCAACTGCAGCTTTAACACTGCCTACATCTCCGCGGACAACGACAGTGACCATAGCACCACCGATTTGGATCATTTTGACGAATTCGACATTCGCCGCCTTACACATGGCGTCTGTCGCCTCGGCGAGGCCGACGTAACCTTTAGTTTCGAGTAGTCCGATTGCTTGACTCATATTTTCCTTCTTTTCTTTGGGTTTGGGTTAGATTGTTTATTTTGTGTGTTAAAATCTTCGATTAGACGAGCTCTACCTGTTCCGCCCTGTCGAGATCACAGGCATTTGCCTCATCGGTATCGATGTGGACCTCGAGTTTAAATGAGGGATCTACACGCACGAGCATGTCTTCAAAAACGGTCGTACATTTAGGGGCTGTGATCCGCAGTTTCATATTATCCAAGTGTTTGACACCGTAAAACTCCGCATCAGATGGGCTCATATGAACATGGCGTGAGGCACGGATAATCCCATCGGGCATTTCCCACGAGCCTTTCGGCCCGATCAATATCCCGCTGGTAGTCCCTGAAATATCCGCGGACATCCGGACGGGAATATCTAACCCGAGCTGGATCGAATCGCTGTAAGCAAGCTCGACTTGGTTAAGATTCCGGCATGGCCCGAGAATGCGGAGATTCGGGATGATCCTTTTCTTCGGCCCGATCAAAGTAACGGTTTCATTCGCCGCAAATTGCCCTTCTTGGTAAAGCCATTTGAAAACGGTGAGCTTGTGCCCGGCACCAAAAAGTTTTTCGACGGCTTCCTGAGTAAGATGGCAGTGGCGCGCGGAAGAATTTACGACTAATAATGGAACAGTTTTACCCGTCCTCGATGCAGCACCTGCTAATTGATTTTTCAGCGCCTGGCGGACGAGTTGCTCGACAGTGCCACGATCATAACTTGGATTCCCCTTAATCATGCGATCGACTCCTTCTGGGTTAAATTTCTCTTAGATCCCTGTACTGCGACAACCACCTGGACGCCGGTCCGCTTGACCATTTTAAGGTGTTCGTCAGGAATGCCCTCAGAGGTGATCCAGTAATCAAAATCTTCAAATTGGGCAAATGCCACAGGGCGATTCTGCCCCCATTTTGAGGCGTCCACCACCAAAATCGTCTTTTCGGCCCGTTTCATGAAAAGCTTTTTCATCTGTGCCTCGGTAAGCTCTGTGGTTGTGGCACCCCGTTCAAGCGAAAGCCCCGATGAACTCAAAATGGCGAAATCCGCAGATAATTGCTCCATCCATTGCGTGGAAAGCTCCCCAACCAAAGCTTGGTTCACCACGCGCAATTGTCCCCCGATACAAATCACTTGGGCTTGGGTGCTATGCGCCGCGGTTAAAAGGGGAATGGAATTGGTAATAATCGTTAAATCCTTCCGCCGTAAAAGGCGGCGACCAATCTCCATACATGTCGAACCGGAATCCACAAATACAGAGGAATTTGATGGAATAAGATCAATAACCGTATCGGCAATGGCCTGTTTGTCCAGACGGTTCTCCTGGGCTTTCTGTTCGTAACTGGGTTCCCCATTGAAATAGGATGGATGCATGACCCCACCATGAATCCTGATTAATTTACCCGATTCCTCCAGCTCTGTGAGGTCACGGCGCAGGGTTGCAGGGGAAACCCCCAAGGCTTTCTCAAGGGTCTGCACACTCAGACGGCCCTTCCGGTCGAGAAGCGAAGTTATTTTTTGAAAGCGCTCGTGAGCGAACATGAGCGAATTCAAGCAATTCGCTCACGCCCCGTCAAGAGCAATTTTATATTTTTTTCTGAACAAAATCGATTGTTGTCCTCAATATACCAAAAAATCAGTCTACCTTCAGGATGACTTCCGAGAGGATAATCGAGAGTTCCGCTAGACGATAAGGCTTTGGTAAAGCCGCTTTAAAGCCCATTTGGGAAAAACTCATCATTGTTTCTTCTTCCGAATACCCGCTGGAAGCAATCGCCCTCACCTCCGGATCAATCTGCTTCAATCGCCTGAGGGTTTCGACGCCACCAATGCCTCCTTGGATCGTCAAGTCCAGAATTAAGGCATCAACCCGGGTTCCATTTGCTTTAAGCTTTAAAAACGCCTCTACACAATCTTCTCCGTGAGATGTTTTGACCGCCTGATACCCGAGCACCTCGATAGTTTCCGCCAAAGTATTCAGGATCATCTCATTATCATCCATAATCACAATCAATCCCTGTCCCTCGATCACATTCTCGGACATCCTGCGGGGGGATGTATCCTGACTATCCGTAGCTGGTAAGGTCACAGAAAAAACAGTTCCCTTTGTGGATGAAGAGGAGAACTGGATGCTTCCCCCGTGTTTACCGATAATCGAATGGCTAATGGCCAACCCCAATCCTGTGCCATTTTTCTTGGTGGTGAAATAAGGGTTAAAGATATTCCTTTGAACTTCCCTCGGGATACCCGGCCCATTATCGGCCACTGAAAATGAAACAAATTTAGTCACCTGATTGCCCGTGGAGGGTAACTCGATATTCTCCGCATAGACCTTGATTTTTCCACCTTCACCGAGCACCTGCCGTGCATTCAGTGCGAGATTGTATATAACCTGTTTGATCTGGCCTTCATCGGCATTCACACGGAATAAATCATCAGGAATATTGTATTCGCAAGCAATTTGCGAACCCCGGAGCGCAAACCGGGAGGCTTCCGTGAGTAATTCTGCTAAGCTGGTTACCTGTTTGATTGGTGCCCCCCCTCGCGCAAAAGTCAGGAGCTGCTTGGTTAATTGCTGGGCTTCATCACAAACTTTGAGGATATCATCGAGATACTCCCGTGTTTTAGACTGGATAACCTCTTGATTTTTCACTAAGGAGGCATTCATCACGATCGTCGACAAGAAGTTATTGAAATCATGGGCTATACCCCCTGCCAAAATCCCGACTGACTCGAGCCTTTGATTCCGTTCATTCCTTTCATCCTCACGTTTTTTATCGGAGATGGCATGAATAAAAAGGATAATTCTGAAAACCTCGCCTTGGGAATTATAAATAGGGCTAAACCGTGTATGCCACCAGAAAAGATCGTCCTCCCCCGTGATCGACAGCTCCGCCTCGCATGTCTCCTGTTTCAGCAAACACTCTTCCAGAAGTGCAAACAACCCGTCTCCCGCTTCCTGCGGGAGGAGCCGCCTACATTCATAAACGTCGTTTTCCAGCAAGATGTGACAATTCTCCGTGTCGACAACCTTCCTGAACGCGTTATTCAGTGCGACACAATGTAAACTCCCATCATCATTCTTCTCAATGACTGCCAACATGGTATCTACCCCGTCAAAGATCGATTTAAAGAAAGCTTCACTCTGGATAAGCTGTTCCTCGGCAGACTTTTTATCTGTGATATCATGGGCGATTCCTGCCACTCGCCGCACGTTTCCGTCATCATCACGGATGGGGTAACCCCTATCCCTAATCCACCGGACGGATCCGTCAGCCATGACTATCCGGTACTCCTTGTCGTAAAGGACATCCTTCCCCTGCTGGATCGACATTTTTACTACCCAAGGGCGGTCATCGGGATGGATGGCCTCCAACCAATCGAGCGGGTCTTTAAGTAGTTTGTCTACCGATCTCCCCCAGACCTTCTCATACGATGGGTTCACATAGACCATCAGGTCGGTCTTCGCATCCCATATCCAGAAAACATCATAGATATTTTCCGTAATCTGAAGGAACCGCTCTTCATTTTCTTTAAGCTTTTCCTCTATGATTTTTCTCTCTGTGATGTCTAGGGCAAACCACACCGTATAAATATTCTCAGGATTACTCTCGACTAAATCACTCCCGATCAGTGCCATGGCCAAGGCCCCGTCTTTACGGATGAACTCCTGTTCGATCAACGTCGGCCCCCCTTCATTATTCCTCTCCCTGACAAACTCATGGGTCTGACCAGGCCGTTTCATCATGAGGGAATCAATTTTGAGTCTGCCCGCTTGGATATCCTCATGGCTGTAACCCGTCATTTTTAGGAAATATTCATTACAATCCCGGATCACCCCTTTTGCCCCCGTGAAAAAGACACCGACAAGATCAGACTCAAAAACCTTTCTGAACCGGGATTCATTTTCCTTGAGGGCATTTTGTGTCTTGACCCTATTAGACACATCACGACTGCTGCAAACAAGATGCATTTCATCATCACCCTGGGCAGAAAGCGATTTTATAGTGGACTCTAGCCACTTATAGTCACCCCCTTTACAGGCAAACCGATAGGTAACACTACAAGCACTTAACTCATCCTTGAGCATGGAGAAATGCTGTCCAACAAGTATTTGCTCATCCGGATGAACAAACTCCATGATCTTCTGACCAATTAACTCTTCTGGATCATGACCGATTATCACACTACACGAAGGCGAAACATATTGAAGGGTCAAATCCTCATCTAAAAGACAAATCATGTCCGAGGAATGCTCGGCAAGCAAACGGTAACGGGCTTCACTTGCAAGGGAGGCTTCCTCCGCCGTTTTCCTTTCGGTGATATCCCTGCACAAACCGATCACTTGACACACAGCACCTCCACTATCCCTCTTAAAAACCGCCTCACTACTGCGGAACCAGCGGAATCCGCCCCCTTTAAGGATCATACGGTACTCCATATCGATCACATCACCGTCATTGAGTCCGAGATACAGACCCTGGTGCTCGATAAATGCCGGATAATCATCGGGATAAATCACTGTTTCTATTACTTTAGTTCCCATTTCGATAATCTCTTCCGGTGTGTAGCCCGCCCGGTCAAAAATGCTCCGGTTACAAAAAATATTCTTCCTTTCGATGCTATCAAAAATATACAGGATATCCGGGACTGTATGATTAATCCTTTCCGCAAATTCCTTACTACTGAAAAGTTCATTCTCGGTATTCTTGCGGGCTGTAATATCCTTGGCGAATACCAATCGTGCTTTTACACCATTAAAAACAAACTCATGGGACTCCACCTCGACCCAGATAACCGTCCCATCTTTCTTGAGATGTTTCCATTCAGCTTCATGGGTAAATTTTTGTAAGGCCTCGGTGAGGAATTCCTTGAGGACAAGCACATCTTCCGCATGCCTGATATCAAAAATAGTCATCGATGAAAATTCTTCTTTGGAATAACCGTATTGGCGGACAGCGGCAGGGTTCACGTCCTGGAATCGAAATGTCCCGACGTCATAAATATACATCGGCAAAGGGTTACACTCAAAAATCAAACGGAATGAGTCAGGACCAAAATTTTGCAGGGTTTGGTCCTGATCTTGATTACCCGGCAGAGGCTTTTTATCTTCTGGCATAGTCTGTCAAAGGCTCCATGTTACCTCTTCATAGGAAAAAATCATCCCAAAAGAAATCTATTTTAGTGGATTAACCATAACCCGAAACGTAACCACAGGGGAATCGTGACCAAACTCAAGATCGACGTCGTAAAAATCACGCGAAATGCTGTCGGCACATCCCCTTTATAATGGCGGGTCATCACTAAGGGAAAAACCCCGGAGCCCATTGCCGCCTGTACCGCGATCACTTGCCTCAGCTCCTCCGACATAGGTAAAAACTTTGCCACTATCAGGAAAATCGCCGGCAAAAAAATCAAACGCAGAAACGCCGCACCTAACGAGGTAGAAACCCCCTCTTTCAGGATACCCGGCTGGAAATAGTCATACATCACCGCCCCGATTAAAAGCAGGATCACCGGGATCGCCGCACCTCCCAGCATTTGCATCAGGGTAATACAAGTGACGGGAATGTGACTCCTCTCTACTAATAAATTCAGTATCAACCCCAAAAAAATTGCGATCAGCGGTCCGCTGAAAAGACGGCGCCATTCTTTAAAAGGATTTGCCCCGGTTAACAGACTGATCCCGACCGTCCAAATCGCAACATCCACCCCGAGATTAAATACAAAAAGTACCCCCAAGGTTTTTACCCCGAAAAAATCCATGATCAAGGGTATCGGGATGTAACCAAAATTAAACACCCCGACAGTCATCGCAAAAGTGCGCCTTTTAAACTCTTTATCGAGCCCTAGCCACCGACTCGACACATAGGCTACAAGGAACCCGATTGCCGCCGCAAAAAAACCCAAGACTGGCGGCAAGAAAAGATTCTCCGCTGAGTCCAAAGCTTTATTTCCGATGATTTTCTCTAGGATCAAGCAGGGGAAAAGCAGGTTAATCGCCAGTTTCATCAGCGTGTCATCAGCCTGCTTATTTAGCCATCCACGGGCGCGCACACCGGCACCCAGGATCATAATCAGGAAAATCGGCATCACCGATTCGAGTATGCGCAAATAGTCCGCCATAATAACCACCCCATTAATCCCCTGATTTATCCACCCTGACAAGCTGATTCACTTCCCACTTTGGAAAAACAGGACAGAATCTTTCCTGAATCCCCCCCGGCGGCTGCCACTTTTTTTTTTGCATGCTTGCCATCCCCTTTCGAACAGGGCTATTCTTCGCCCGATCAATCATGTCCTATTAACCCTTTGAACCAAAGGTGAATCTTATGAATACCGATCTGCACACATGGAAAACCAAACATGGCCAAATCATCATCTCTCCCGAACGCGCCCGCGTCATCCAAGCACAGGTGGGTAGCAATGACCTTTTATGGATGAATGCCTTTTGGCGGCAGGGATGGAATGTCGGTGGTGACCGCCTCTGGGTGGGACCGGAGACTGACTGGTTCTGGAAAGTCAAAGATGATCCCGATTTTTCAAAGTATGAGGTTCAGAAACCCCTCGACAGTGACAACTGGAATATCACCCAATTAGATAAAGATGTCTGTCATCTCTCCAAAATGATTACGCTCAAGCACCAGCATGATAAAAGCTCCATCAAACTCGCCTTCACCCGCAGTTTTCTACTCAATGACATGGAAGCCCCCTATTTCGAGAAATTCGTCTCTTACACGAGTAATAATACCCTCGAAATCCGTAAGGGCAAAGTCGGCCAACAAGTCGATCTCTGGGCCATCCTCCAGGTCCCAGCTGGGGGCATCGTTTATATCCCCGTCCGCGGCGATGGCGAGATCCGTAATTATTTTGATCCGATCACCGACGACCTCTGGGAGAAACGTAAACGCGTCATTGCTTTTGAGATTACCGGTAAACAACAATATAAAGTCGGTATCTCCCCTTCCAGCAGCCGAGGCCGATACGCCTACGTACGCGAGTTTGGCGATGATTACCTAGTCGTTTACCGCGAATACTTTAACCAACCATGGCGCGAATACTGTGACTCGCCCTTGAGTGAGCCCGACACACAAGGCGACTCTCTCCAGGTTTATAATGACAATGGTGATTTCGGCGGTTTCGGCGAGATCCAGCACCACACTCCCGGACTCCGTGTTGATGGTTATTTCGACCACCTGAGCAATAGCTACCTCACCATTGCTGGTATCGTCAAAGAAAAACAATGGTCCAAGTGGTATAATTACTGGCTCCTCGGTGAGGATGATTAACCCTTGCCGGGTTAATCACTCAAGGCGGGAGCATCTTTTTTTTTCGTGAAGGACCTGAAGGGGATAATACACCATTCATTCCGAATAGCACCTATCTCCGCTCAGGGTCACTGCGTGTGATCCGTCGTTTCCCATCCTTCTTCGCTTTTTCCAACGATCCGGTACATGCTTTGCACAAAACCGAATTCGTAAACGTGTGTGGTGATGTGTTCAAGGGGGATGTCCCGCTCGACCGGACCAAAAAGGGTTTTCCCCTGCCCGATCAGGATGGGGATACGGGTAATGGTCATTTCATCAATGAGTCCCGCATCCAGAAAACCTTGAATCGTAAGACCCCCATCAATATACAAATGTTTACTCCCCCCCGCCGATAAACGCGCGACGAGCACCTCTGGAGACTCCTTGGAAAGACTCACCGAAGGCAGGACCCCCTGTGGCAGTTCCTTCAAGCCCCGGCTGAGCACCACTACCGGGGTCTGCCCGTATGGCCACTCGGGGAATGACAAGACCTGTTCAAATGTCCTACGCCCCATCACCATTGTATCGACCGTGGAGATAAATTCCCAATAACCACAGTCCTCCCCCGGAGGAATGCTGGCATTCGCCTGATCTAACCAATCAATCCGTCCATCCTCCCGGGCGATGTAACCATCCAAGCTGGTAGCAATAAAAACAGAGCATTTTGCGCGCATATCCCTCTATCCTACCCGATCTCCTCAGCAATCAACAACACCCATCTCTCTCATATATTGAAACATTCACTACAGAAATATTTCCCCTTGTGAACTCCGAACAGGGACTATGATCACTCACAAAACAATTTGCCCTTTATACCCTCGGCGTGCATGAAGATTTCACGATTAATTTCTGATCTTTTTAGGGGCTACGGCGTTCGAGGGTGGGATTATAGGGTCCGAGCAATTTGCGCGACCACCAGGCCCCGGTTTGTTTGTGTTCCTCCGGGGTGGTGAATTTGTAATCGTAAAGGATGGCGCGGATGTAGCGGGGTGGGTGGCCAGCGAAGGGGTCCCTGCCGAGCAATTTGCATACGGGTTGAGATCCTTCCAAAATCCGGCCCTGTAAATTCAAGAGCCATGGGTTCGCCTGATAATCACCGAGGGAGGCGAACCACATTTGCCAGTCGAGGCGGGGTTGGAACGGGGCAATTTGTGGTGGTAGGCGGTTGACATCGCCGGGCTTATATTTGAATTCATAGGGCAACCAGTTGACCCCGTCATGGCTCCCCTCGATGACGATCTCCCGGCGTTCAGTCGTCATCACAGCAAAGAGGCCGTAACCATTCACTATCCGGAATTGCCCAAGGTAGCGGTTCCACAGCGACACCCATTGAGGAGAGTTTATCCGGAAAGCACCCACCAGCGGGGCGATACTCATCCAAGTCACCAACACAGCGAGGGCAGGAATAATAATCCATCTTTTTAAAAAAATCTCCGGTTTGCAGGGCCGCCGACTTCCTGCCTCATCCACAATCTGCACTTTAGATCGCCTGTTTCTGAAAAGGCTGGAGAACCATTCCAATGCCTGATCGTCCCAACAGGTCAAAACTAACAAAAGGGTAAGCCAATTAAAAAAGGTATAATTCCCTGTCAGTATTATCAGGACTTGGAGAAAGGCCAGTAGTCCCCCTGCCCCAAAACGCAAACGACGCGGGGCAAAAATAAAAAATGGCACGACTAGCTCGATAAAAAACATGCTACCCACGGAAAATTCCTGGAACCATCGGGGTAACTGGTGGGCATACCATGACACAGGATTGGGAATGGGTTGCGTAAAATAATGAAAATCCAGTGCCCTCCAGTCAGCCCAGACTTTATCCCCACTGGAGAGCTTCACCACAGCGGAGGCGAACATGAGCCGGAAAAGGAGCCAACGATAGAGCCAGACAATCACCCGCGAGGGAGCAGGAGCAAATTGCCCACGGCCCGGGAAGAGCTTCCACGGGGCAAAAAAGATCGCCAAAAACCCCATCTCTAGCAAGAGGGCATCCCATTGGAAACCCATGAATGGTTCACCCACAGCACAAATCGATAGATAGAGGACAAAACAAATTGCTGCAGCAATTGCCGGGGCAATGTTAATAACGAGGAACAAAGCGGCGACTACTCCCAACCACAATACAACCATGAGAACGGTGTCAGATTGGGAATACCAGAAGACGGATGGAATATACCAGAATCGAATCATATTCCCACCTTGTTGAGCTAAAGCCTCCTCCACGATTCGAGCATACTCGGCAACAGGCATGACGCCTTGGCTCCCAAATAATCCCAGCATCTGGGGAATCAGGGACAAAAAGGCAATGAGATAAACAATTCCCAGTCCCCTCAAGAAAAGAGATCGAATCATCAATACACGTGAAACATTCAGTTCCTCCCCCCAAAATAATAAAGTCAGCTTCGAAAAAAGCATACGGTTGGAGGCGACCACTCGATACACAGCCTCTGAGCAGCGGGCGAATGGCTGAAACCCCTGGTAAAACCAAACCAAGAAGCAAAAGACTGGATTTAATGACAAAGCCCTGAAACAGGCCTCAGCTCCATGGTAAATCGCCCCACCTGTATCGATAAATTTCACTGATTGAGCAAATTGCTCTTGGGTAATCTGAGGGAACAGAGGGCCTGCCTCTTGACTGGATCCTATTTGAAAACGTCCGAGGGCAATTTGTTGAAAGTAAAGGGCCCAGCGCTTGCAAAAACCACATTCCCCATCTATAATCAGCAAGTTCTGGGGTGCTGGATTTACGTGTGCATCATTAGTCACTAGAGGACAATTTGGCTCATTTTCAGGCATAAAATCGAATCTAATCGTCTCGAATATGGCACTTTATAGATAAAATCATAGTCTTGAATCAAATTAATTGAATTTTCATATAACACTGATATAATGGGATTTCAATCTCAGTACGTTTTTTCAAATCTATGAAATCAAAAAATCGCATTAAAAAAGCATCGGTTAAAACTACTTCTTCATCAATCTTAACATCAACCCCTGTGGTCGACATCTTACAGAAACCGAAATTTGTTTTCTGTACCTCTTGTGGCGTGAGACTGACGGAACTCAATCATATAGCCCCTTTTGACGGGGTTTGTTCCGCTTGTAAAACTGCCCAAGGTCAAAAAGAAGCGGAGGCCGCCCGCCGTAAACAATCCCAGACAGTTGCCGGACTCAAGCACTCTACCTATGTGCGTAAAGCCCTCAAGGCTATAGAGCCTTGGCTAAATTAATCAGCCGGTTTATCTTTAAATAACAAACCCCCCACTTTTTCGATAAAGTGGGGGGTTTTGTTTTAGATCGATATCATGAATCTATATTGGCGAAGTATTCGTCGCGAACAGCACGGGCGACTTCCTTGCCGACATTATAATCGAACACACTGGGAATGATATTGTCCGGAGCCAGATCAGAAGGAGCCACACACCTTGCAATAGCGCGCGCTGCAGCTACTTTCATTCCTTCTGTAATCTTACGGGCCCTGACATCGAGAGCACCCCGGAAAATCCCGGGGAAGGCTAGAACGTTATTGATCTGGTTAGGATAATCACTCCGGCCGGTCGCTACAATCGCCGCATATTTCATGGCTTCTTCAGGCGGGACTTCCGGTACTGGATTTGCCAGAGCAAAGACAAAACCATTTGGATTCATCGCCTTGAGCCATTGTGGCTCCACGATTCCTGGTCCCGAGACACCGACAAAAACATCCGATTTTTTTAGGCTTTCTTGAACGCCACCTTTTTCATTTTTAGGATTCGTATGATCGGCGAGCCACTTTTTCATGGGGTTAAGATCGGTACGTCCTTTATGGATCGCCCCCATCCTGTCACACATAATTATATTCGAGCAACCCGCGGACATCAAGATTTTGGCAATGGCCACCCCAGCAGCACCAGCACCGACAATGACAACTTTCAGTGACTTGATTTTTTTATTGGTTAATTTGCAGGCATTAATCATGGCGGCAAGGACCACAACAGCCGTCCCGTGCTGGTCATCATGGAAAACCGGTATATCGAGGCGTTCTTTAAGTTTCTCCTCTATTTCAAAACAACGTGGGGCAGAGATATCCTCGAGGTTGATTCCACCGAATCCGGGGGAAATCCGGCAAATCGTTTCCACAATCTCATCGACATCCTTTGTACGTAAACAAATCGGATAAGCGTCCACAGCCCCGTATTCCTTAAAGAGCATGGCTTTACCTTCCATCACAGGCATTGCCGCTTCCGGGCCGATGTCACCGAGGCCAAGGACAGCGGTTCCATCTGTCACCACCGCGACGGAATTTTTCTTAATGGTGTAATCAAAAGCTTTGAGGGGATCTGCTGCAATGATCTGGCAAACACGTGCGACACCCGGGGTATAGGCCATTGAAAGGGTGTCACGGTTATCGAGGCGGAGCTTGCTACGGATCGCTATCTTACCACCCTCATGGATTTTCAGGACTTCATCCGTGACATCTTCGACGACAAGGGTCTTGATTTTCCGCAATGCCTTAACGATCAGGTCTGCATGCTTTTCATCAGCGGCGTGGAAAGTCACACGGCGATTCATCCGGTTATGAATGACCCCGAGTATCTCCACATTGCCCAAGTCACCCCCTTCGTCACCAATGACTTTTGTCACCCTTGCCAACATCCCCGGCAAATTTGGGTAATTCATTTTAATAATAAAGCTGTGACTAATACTCGGTTTCGATGGTTTTTGAGAGCCTTGTTTTTTCTTCATAACCGCACTCTTTCATTTTCCCTGATGGTTAAAAAAAGTTTTTGGCGGATTTACAATTTTCCGCACGACCTACATCATGGCAAGACACGCTCCCAAAATGAAGAAGCCAGATCGCGCCATCTCTTTTTTGCCAGACTATTTTTGTCCTACTTCATTTAGGATTAAGCAAATTGTTTTGCTAAATCCACGAGTAATCGCACCCCGTAACCGGTGGCACCCTTGCCTTGGAAAACATGTTCCCTCGTCGTCCAAGCCACCCCGGCAATATCCAGATGGACCCAAGGTGTCTTTTCCGCCCAGAGCTCTAGGAATGCTGCCGCTGTAATGGCCCCCCCATAACGTCCCCCGACATTTTTAACGTGGGCCACATCACTTTTTATCTGGTCATGGTATTCCGGTCCGATCGGCAGATGCCATGAGGGCTCTCCGCTACTCAGCGAAGCTTGTTTGACCTGTGCAATAAATTCTTCATTATTCCCGAAAAGTCCGGCTTTGTATTCCCCTAGGGCCACAATACAGGCTCCTGTCAATGTCGCTAGGTCGATCATCGCTGCGGGTTCATATTTCTGGCGCGCGTAAGCCATGGCATCGGCTAGGACAATCCGTCCTTCCGCATCGGTGGTGAGCACTTCGATTGTCTTTCCGTCATAGCTGGTAATAATGTCACCAGGACGGTAAGCATGGGCATCCAGGAGATTCTCCGCTGAAGAAATCAGGGCGACCACATTAATCGGGAGCTTTAGGGCGGCAATTGCACAAATGGCCCCGAGGACGGCGACCCCACCCATTTTATCAAATTTCATCTCCTCCATCTTTTCCCATGGTTTGATGGATATTCCCCCGCTGTCGAAAGTAACAGCCTTCCCTACAAAAGCCAACGGCTTGGCTGATTTGTTTTTTGCCCCTTTATATTCCAATGCTATCAGGCGTGGCTCGCTCTTACTGCCACCGCCCACCGCCAATATCCCGCGAAAACCGCCCGCCTCGAGTTTCTTTTTATCAAAGACAGTGGCTTTGAGCTTGTATTTCTTCGCCAGCTTCAAGGCTTCATCCGCCAAGGTGGGAGGATTAATGTAGTTGCCCGGCAGGTTACCGATTTGCCTGACTATATTCACGCATTCTCCGACAATCTGTCCGTCATGGACAGCTTTGGTGACACTCGCGACCTGATCTTTTGAAATTAAAAAACTAATCTCATCAACCTTCGCTTTCTTGGCATTTTTAGAATCCTTGAAACTGGTGAACTCATAAACACCTTGAAGAATACCCTCGACACAGGCTTGAGCAAATTGCTCCACACCGTCTAGGACAAATTGCGCGCGATAAACACCGATTTTATTCAATTGCCGGATGGCGACCCCGGATGCTTTGCGGAATGTATCATCATCAACCTTTTTCCCGTCACCGAGCCCGATTAAAAGGATTCTTTTTTTACCTTCCCTCAGAATGATGTGTGTAAATTTTTTACCGGAAAATTCTTCCGGGGAAATTGCTTCGAGCTCCTTCAAGGGTGGCTTCGACGAGAATTCAGGGATAAATCCAACGACCGGTTGGGACTGGTCGGGTTGAGCGGAAGGTCTGATAGTAAAATTCATCATGTCCTGCACTATAAGCAATTTGCGCGCCCGCGCAAGCTCCCAAGAAGACCCATCATGCCTCTTTTGATATTTTGATGCAAGTACCCATTGCCCTTATAATGGACTCCTGTGGTTCATGAGGAAAACACCCGAGGACTATAAAATTCATTTTTTTCCTTTTTCTAGGGGAAGCCGTCCCATCCAGACTCCAGTTGCCACGTATTTCCACTCAAGCAAGGTGATAGGAGGAGGGGAATTTTCCGGTCCAAATTTAAGCATACGGTCTTCCTTCTTCATTTTTATCACCCAAGGCAATAAAGCCCTTACATCACGGTCATTCCACTTATAACACCTGAAAACTTCCAAATTATCAGGAGTCATCAATCCGGGTTCAAACCCCAAGACATATTTCCAGTTACCCTGTGGAAAATGATAAAACATCTCGTAGAAGAGCCCCATACTTTCATTATAAACGATCCCGTTTTTGCCGGGCAACCAATCACCCAGTTGTTCCGCCTTCTCCTCAGTAAAATATTCTTTATCCAGACTCGATGTCCATCGCTGCCCGTAATCATTTGTCGTCACAAAATAAAAAGCGGTACAGACATATAAAGTCATGAGGATTCTAGGGACAGGTCGTATTTTTAAATGAGAATCCCAGATTTTCTCAAACATGAAATACAAACAGACCAACAATGCCGGGATACCCCAATCCGCCCAAAACCGGATATTGATAAAACCTAACAACCAACCAAGCGCAAAGAGGATAAATGCGGGTTCGCGGAATTGCCCCTTAGAAAATGTCTTTGTATAAACACTAGCAAAAAACACGGCAAAAAAGGCCATCAACACATTCAAAGAACCATCTGAAGGTCTAAATTCCCCCGCTAATTGTTTCTCAATCACATCGTCTCCCACGGCGGAAATAAGGGTTTGTACAGGTTCGATAAGATAGGGCAAGGGCCTTCCGGCAAACCATGTGCCTAATAGACTGCCTAATAACCAACACCCCGTAAAAACCAGTCCCAATCTGATCCGTCCTGACAAGAGAAAGGCCAGTGAAGGCAATGCAAATAAATACCAACTCCCGTGAGTATGGGTCACCAGCGCATAAAGGACGACCAACAAAACTACTTTTAACGGCTGGATCAATTTCCCCCCCCAGTATGACCACATAAACAATAAAGAAATAGTAAATGCCATCGAGATGATAAATGGTCTGCCCAATGCCCAACGGAAGATCAGTCCCATTGTGAGGGAAATAATGAGGAGCGATAAAATCCAAAGTTCGGGATATTTTGTCCAAGGAAAAGCGGACCCCATAAACAATAGGAGGAGGAGGACAACCGAGAAAATCAATAACCCCGTAGTCCCCCATCCCAGGTAGTCATGAAAAAAGCCGAGAAAAACATGCCAACCATGATGATGGTCAGTCGTGACGCCGATTTTCAATACCAGAATGTCCTGCCAATCCTTCCCAGAAACCACTTTAGCAACATGACGCAAAGCATCATCTGGAGGTTGGTATCCCCTACCAATAATCTTGAGCGGAACCAGGATAATCGTAGTCAGACAAACAAACAAAACGATCACGTTGATTCTCTGACCAATCAACTCGACTATGCTGGACTGAAACTTTTTCAGAGAAGAAAACATATCGTCAAGTTGGGGCATTGAGTTTTTGTAAAACATTCACCCCCATAATCAAAGTAAAAAGAGGTAAAATACTTTCCTTCAAGCCGGCGAGTATATCCCCAATCATTTATTCTTATCAAACCTGAAACAAACGCCTGTTATTGCCCTTGATTCTTCTCTTCTTGGGAAAATTGGCCTTCTGGAATAAACTTCAAAGATTCCCCGTTGATACAATAACGCAGTTTTGTCGGGGCAGGTCCATCAGGAAAAACATGTCCCAGATGCCCATCACAGCGGACACAGTGAACCTCCACACGTTCTATCCCGTGACTTTTATCATGTTCTTCGCCAATATTTTCAGCGGCAAAAGGCTGGAAAAAACTGGGCCAACCAGTACCAGAATCAAACTTTGTGTCTGACATAAAAAGGGGCAGGCTGCACGCGGCACAGACATAAATTCCTTTCCCCTTGTTATTAAGCAAACCCTCACAAAAGGGGCGTTCAGTACCCTTTGAGCGCATGATGTGGAATTGTTCAGACGTGAGCAACTTGCTCCATTCTTCATCTGTCTTGAGAATTGCGGGGACTTGTTTGGGTTCACTCGCATTTCCGGCGGACGTATAGAATCGGACTGTAACCATGGTATTTTTAGGGGGGTTGATTTTCTTTTCAGGGGTTTGATTACTTTGAGCTCTTTGCCCGTTCATAAACCAGGCAAATATGCAAATGGCGATTCCCAAAAATACGATATCCTTGATGATACGATTTCGTGAGGTTATTTGCATTGTATATGATAACATTAAAACCTGTTTTGTCTCATAAAATATCAGTATTCATTTGAGCCGGATCAGGTGTGATATCTGAAGCAAGCGAGTCATGATTTAAAGTAACTTAAGTGTTTGCCCTCCCGCAGGTGTAGTACTCATTAAAGAAAGAATGAATCAAAGAATCCCAACAAAAAGGTATATATGAATACAGTCAAATACTTGGTAGCAGCGACCCTCATCTCAGGTTCTTTAACCTTTGGTGTCATGGCGAACCAAAACAGCAAAGATAGCCTAGTCTATCAAAATGCCGGTGGCAATGTCTCAGCGAAACAACCAACCACTTTTAACGGTGCATCCCTTAGCTCTAAGACGTCATCAAAAAACACCTCAAGTGTTTCCCAGGTAAAAGTCGAAAAAAACTGCAGTAAACATAGTGCCAACAAAATGAACTGCACTATGCATTGCCAATAATACCACAATGTCATTATCCAACGGGAGAGCCGGAGAACAACTACTCCGGCTTTATCATTTTGGACATTGGATCAGAAAAAAATGAATTTGAGTGTTTTATGTGGGAGTGGGGTATAACCCGTATGAATAAAATCAAAAGATCCGTCCGTTTAGCTGTCTTGGCCATGTTTTCGACCCTTTTACCTGTCTACGGTAGCGATTCAATTGAAACTCAAAAGAAAAATTATCCCACAGACAAATGTGTAGTCTCCGATGAGAAACTCGGTGCAATGGGAGATCCTATCGAAAAAACCGTAAAAACCAGCAAGGGTGACCGTCTACTTTTACTCTGCTGCAAAGGTTGTATCAAAAAAGTGGATAAAGACCCCGAAACGTATGTTAAAAAGCTCGATGATCTACAAAATAAGAAATAGACTCCTGTTCCAACCTCTTTTGTCATGCGGAAAATCCCCCTTCACACTCATACCCTGTTATTATTGATATTCCTCGGTATGAATGTACAAGCGGGAAGCGGGTTTGAATCTTGGTTAAATATCTCACTGGGGCAACGATTGGATTATGGACTTGAGGCCAAAGTCGAAACTGAACAATGGTTCGCCAGTGAGTCTCCCACTTATAAACATATTGAAATCATGCCCCAACTCATCTGGCATTATTCACCCCGTTATGATTTCACTGTTGGTTATGCGTATGATTGGACACAACAATCAAATCGCATGATCACCGTCGGCAACAGCGGCTTCTTCGACACAACTGTCAAAATTCCATTCCAAAGATTCAACCTCAGTTCACGGCAAAGATTACAGTTCGGGACGGAAGCCACCGAGGAGGACCAAAACGGATTTGTCGCCCTTTACCGACCCAAAACTGTTCTCGAATATGAAATGCCTTGGTTACCCCTACGCCTGATGCCGTTTGTGGCTGATGAGGTTTTTTTCGATATGAATACAGGGGTACTTCTTGAAAATAGGGCTCAAATCGGGGTCGCCTACCGTATCAATAAATCGTGGCGAATAGAAGTTTATGGTATGCGAGTGGACCAGTGGGATATGACGGGGGAAAATAGCAACTTCCCGGTCGCAGGACTGAACTTCGCAATGCAATTTTAAATGGCAAAACACGTGAGATAAAACAGCTCGAAAATAATTTATATGCAAAATATTCTGATCACTATTCTTTTATCAATCATCCTGCTGGCGGGCTGTTCACGATCTGATGAAAAACATGAAAACGATCAGGAATCGAACGGTTCAGGTAAAAAGCCAGAAACGCCGGTCGTACCCAAAAAAGAGATATGGACCTGCTCCATGCATCCCCAGATCAGACAGGATAAACCCGGTGACTGTCCGATTTGCGGTATGACACTTGTCCCTGCAAAAGAAAACGTAAATCAGGTATCCCAAAATCAAGATCCTGCTTCTACAGCAAAGGCGACAGTTAGCCTAATGCCTTCCCAGGAAAGTGTTGCCAGCATAAAAACAATCCCGGTAAAATCCGGGCCTTACACTAGGGAGATCCAATTTTTCGGGGATATCAAATATGTTCAAGATAACCATCTTGATCTTACCTCATTTTATCCAGGCCGTGTAGAAAAAGTTCTCATAAGCTATAATACAACCTCCGTATCAAAAGGCCAACCCCTCTTGGAAATCTATTCCGAAGATGTGATCAATGAACAGGAGAAATACCTCGAAGCCCTCCGGCAAAGATACCTGACCACATTTTACGAACGTAAAATCGTCACCGCCAAAATCCAAACCATTAAAGAAAAACTCCTCAAGGGTGGCCTGACGGAAGAAGACCTTGAATCCCTCGTGAAGGAAAATAAGGTCAAAAAAACAATCATCATCAAAGCGGCACAATCCGGTTCAATCGTCGGTCAAATCCCCCACGTGGGAGAACGGATCACTCAGGAGTCTGTCATCTTCCATATTGCCCCCTTGGGAAAAGTATGGTTTGCTGCACGCGTTTTCGAAGCCGACATGACGTCCCTTAAGCCTGGCCAGAAAGCATCAATTGAAACAAAAGCACGTCCGGGGAAAACCTATGAGGGAAAACTGGTTTTCATCGACCGTATCCTCGATCCTACAAACCGAACTGTCCTCGCGCGCTTCGAAATCGACAACCCCAAACAAGAACTCCTCCCTGAAATGTCGGCGACTGGAAAAATCCAATCGGGAGACTCAAAGACTTATATACTCATCCCCTCCAGCGCTGTTATCGATACCGGCCTGCGGAAACTCGTTTACGTAAAAACGGGCGACTCGTCATATGATCAAAGGGAGGTCAAAGTAAGTGAAACTACCTCGGGACAAAGCGAAACAATGGCCATCTCAAGCGGCCTGAGCAACGGGGAGGAAGTCGTCACCTCCGGAGCCTTCCTCCTCGATGCAGAAGCTGAGCTACGCGGTCTTAATTCTGCCTCCCAACCTGAACACCAACACTAGCCATGATCCTGCGCAAACTTGTCGAATGGTGTTTAAACAACCGGTTTCTGGTTCTCGCTTTTTATCTAGGCATCACCGGGACCGGCATCTGGTCCATGTACAATACACCCATTGATGCGATTCCTGATCTGAGTGAGAATCAAGTGATTGTTTTTACGGAATGGCCGGGGCGCTCAGCCAGCGAGATCGAGGATCAAATCACTTATCCTCTCTCCACAGCCATGCAGGGACTCGCTGGGGTAAAAACCGTCAGGGCCTCCTCGGCTTTCGGTTTTTCCATGCTCACGATTATCTTTAATGACAATGTAAATGTTTATTTTGCCCGAGCACGGATTCTTGAGAGGCTCAATTCCCTCCCCATGAAACTCCCGGAAGGAGTCACCCCCAGCCTCGGGCCAGACGCCACCGGGCTCGGATGGGTGTATCAATATTATCTCGATGACTCGGAAGCCCGGCGCACGGGCAAGAATATCGACTTGGGACAATTACGAGCTATTCAAGACTGGCTGGTCAGGTACCAGCTTAACTCTGTCCCCGGCGTGGCGGAAGTAGCCAGTATCGGGGGATTTGTCCGCCAATACCAAGTAGATATCGACCCAAACCGTTTGCGCGCCTATAACCTCAATCTCCCTCAAGTCATCCAAGCCATCTCGGGATCAAACCGGAATGTCGGTGGGGGAATCATTGAAAAGGGCGGACGCGAATTCACCGTCCGCGGCTTGGCACTCATAGAAAGTATCGATGATTTGAATAACATCCTTGTTGGATATTCAAACAACCAACCCATCCGGCTCAATGATGTCGCCATTATCGGGATGGGACCTGAACCCCGCCGCGGGGTACTGGATAAAAACGGGAAGGAAGTCGTCGGGGGCACTGTGGTGATGCGTTATGGCGAAAGCACCCGTGATGTGATTGCCCGAGTGAAAACCAAGATTGCAGAAATCCAACCAGCCTTGCCGGAAGGGGTTGTGATCAAATCATTTTATGATCGTAGCGAGCTCATCGAACGGGCCATTGACACATTACGGGTCACTTTGATCGAAGAAGTCATACTGGTGATCCTTGCTCATATCATTTTCCTCTGGCATTTCAGGAGTATCCTGATCGTAACAATCCCCCTGCCCCTCTCCATCCTGATTTCATTTATCCTGATGCAGTGTTTCGGGATCACATCGAATATCATGAGCTTGGCTGGAATCGCGATCGCCATCGGTGTCCTCGTTGATGCCGGAATCGTCATGACAGAAGCCGTGCTGCGTGAGGCACATAATGTGCAGGAAGGTAAAGTACCCGGATTAAAGTATCCTGAAGACCTCAAAGAAATCGTCTTGCGTGCCACGTCCACGGTCGGCCGCCCCATATTCTTTTCAATGGCGATCATCATCCTGGCATTTGTTCCTGTATTCGCGATGGGTGGGCAGGAAGGGAAACTTTTCCACCCCTTGGCATTTACAAAAACTTTTGCCATGGTCGGGGCTACACTTTTATCGATTACTTTTGTCCCTGTCCTGTGTTCCCTCTTCGTCAGAGGCCATCTTCATGACGAGAATGACAACCTCCTGATGAGGTTATTAATGAAAATTTATCTGCCCGTTTTAAAGTGGGCCTTGAACCACAGGGCTTTGGTTATTTTATCAGCTGCGGGCATTCTGGCCTTTTCACTTTTATTTCTTGCCCCCCGGATGGGAAAGGAATTTATGCCCCCCCTCAACGAACGGGCCTTTATTTTTATGCCGACAACCCTGCCTAGCGCCTCGGTCAGTGAAATCAAACGGACCATGTCCGCCCAGAACATCATCCTCTCTCAAATCCCAGAGGTCGAAAGTGTGGTGGGTAAACTCGGCCGCGCAGAGACGGCCACTGACCCGGCGCCGATATCCATGATTGAAACCACGATCATGCTCAAGCCCCCTGAAAAGTGGCGCAAAGGCATGACCATGGAAAAACTCCGAGCAGAGATGCTTGAAAAGATGCAAGCCTTCCCGGGATTCACACCGGCCTTCCTCCAGCCGATTCAAAACCGGGTCCTCATGCTCTCGACAGGGATCCGTACCCAAATCGGCGTCAAAATCTTCGGGGACAACATCGAAACCCTGCAACATCTTGCTCTTGAGGTGGAAAAGGCTCTGGGAACGGTGAATGGCGTTACAGACCTTTATGCGGAAAGGGTCACAGGGGCCCCCTATCTGGAGATCGACCTGCGCCCGGCGGATGCTGCCCGTTATGGGGTGCCTGTTGCAGATGCCCTCGAGGTGATTGAAACTGCTCTGGGAGGCCGGACGATTACGACAACGATTGAAGGGCGTAAACGTTTTCCCGTCCGCTTGAGGTATGCGCGTGAGTTACGTGATTCCCCTGATCAAATCCGGCGCATTCTGGTTAACTCCATGGACGGGACATCACTTCCCCTAGAGAAAATCGCGGATATCCGGATCGTTCCCGGCCCGTCCATGATCTCCAGTGAAAACGGGTTATTACGCATCTATGTCCAATGTAATGTCAGGAATCGTGATCTGGGATCTTTTGTTGATGAAGGGAAAAGAGTGGTGACTCAACAAGTAAAACTCCCTCCCGGCTATTATGTTTCATGGAGTGGGGAATACGAAAACCAGATCCGGGCTAAAAAAACGCTTCAACTGGTTTTTCCGATTGTTATCGCTGTTATTTTTATCCTTCTTTATATCACTTACCATTCCGCCATTGAAGCCGCCCATGTCCTTTTGGCTGTCCCATTCGCATTATCTGGTGGGATTATCCTCCAATACCTGATGGGATATAATTTCAGTGTTGCCGTGTGGGTCGGTTATATCGCCCTATTCGGTACCGCCGTGCAGACCGGGGTCGTCATGGTTTTATACCTGGAAGAATCCCTTAAAAGAAAGCAACTGGAAAGAGGATCGGCGTTCAATCTTGAAGATTTGAAAGCCTCAGTCATTGAGGGTGCTGCCCTGCGCCTGCGCCCGAAGGTCATGACGGTGGCCACCATTCTAGCCTCTTTAAGCTTTATCATGATTCCGGCACTGAGCGGGAATAGGACCGGGATAGAAATCATGCGTCCGATCGCAGTCCCTGTCATTGGCGGAATGGTGAGCAGTCTGCTCCATATCCTGATCGTGACACCCGTCATCTTTCTTTGGCTCAGGGAAATAGCTTTTAGGAGAGGACAGAAAAAATAGGCATCTTCCTTACCTCGAAGCTGGAGGATTACAAAGGGGCAGATGGATGCAAAAAGTCGATCCCCTGCCGGGAAAACTCTCGAGTCGGATAGATCCATGATATTTCTGGATGATATTATAAACGTAATATAACCCCAGCCCCGTCCCTCGTCCGACTTCTTTAGTTGTAAAAAACGGATCGAATATTTTCTGGTGTAAATCTAAGGGAATTCCCGCGCCGTTATCATTAATACACACGGAGACATTATTATCCGACCTCTCCACACTCACATTAATCTGGCCGGTTCCGGTAATGGCTTCCTCAGCATTGAGGAGAAGATTGATAAAAAGCTGGAGAAGCTCAGAACGTGAAGCCTCTATCCAATACCTATCAGCCTTCATGGTGACATCCATTTTAATGCGGGAGGAAAGGCCCGGACGGATCAGATTCTCCACTTGGCAAAGGACCTCCCCCATTTCCAAGATTTCAAGCTCCGTTTCTTTTTGGTGGGCATAATTCACCATATTGCGGGTGATTTCCGAAGCGTGACGGATGGATTTCTCTATTTGATTGAGATAAATCACAGCATTGGGGACACTCTGAATTTCCTCTTGTAGTTTATTTGTGAGGGCCAAAATCGTCATCATGAGGTTGTTAAAATTATGGGCGACACCTGCAGCAAGTGTCCCGACAGCCTCCATTTTTTGGGAATGATAAAGTTGATCATCAAGTTTTTCATTTTTTTGAAGTGATTCTTTGAGGACAGTCATGTCTCGGTGGATCACAAGCAACCTGTCGAAACCTACTTGACCTTTCAACGGGATCTTTACGGTATCAAACCAAATCTTCTTCCCTTGCAAATCATGCCTGACATATAAATCAAAGTGAACGGGCTTTCCCCCTTTGATGATTTCATTATCTTGTTCCAACCACTCCAGAAACTGTTTTCTACCTACATAGGGCTCAACTGTTTTCCCAATCATGTCTTGAGGCCTTTGATTATAGAGTGCAGCATCATTTTGATTGATATAGATGAAGCGGCCTTCCAGATCCTTCACGCAAATATAGGCCAAATCAGAATCCAATACCTCGCGCATGATCTCATTGTCTTTATAAATCTGGAGATAGTTATCAGTATCAAAGGTCATAAAAATATATTAAGGAATAGTTTGATATGATCTTAAGCCTCTATGGATCTTAAGCGGGGGCATATTTTCAATAAATTCACTAATTATCAAGTCATTTTAATTTATAAGCTAAATTACTATATATTTATTATAATCAATATTACGACTCAACAGAAAAATGTCCTTAACTAATGAAATCCCCCTCAATTCACCCACTCGAAATCCCGAAGAGCCAATAAAATACTATTTAAATCGAAAAATCTTTTCAGAAAACTGTATAACGGGAGGTTCGCCCTGCCTATCACAAAACCGATGACCGGATCCGCAAGTCACGCGTTCCTTTGCACCTTGGCCTATTACCTTTAATGGCTTCGCCAATAAGCGGCTGAAAGGCTTCTTCACCCCCGATGGAACCAACAAACACCGCCAGTGGACCATGCGCAATGTCATCGAACGCCTCGGGGGCCATCCGCCGTGAACGCATTGTCATGGCCGACGTCGAGTTTGAGAAAGTCACCACCCATCAATATGACCAGCAAAGAATCCTCGACGCTCTCAAGATAAGACTGTAGCCATCTTTGTGAAATAAGAATTCATCCCATCTTCCTCGATTATAATAACTTGCACTAAAACTTTAAAAAAAATGTGCGTGAGGGCAAAATTTGTTAGTTGACGCTAACATTTCTTTATACTAAATACCCTTCGCTATGTTTTACATAAAAAAACGGTTAAGACATTCACTCCACCTAAAACTCACTATTGATAGGTACAAATATTAATCGCAATTTACTTGCGTTTAATAAAAGGAATCATTTTAGTGACGAAACTTATGTTGAAAACTATTATCTATATGAAACAATTATTACTCATAACAATCCTCTCTCTTGCGTGGCCTTTTTTGACCAGTGCTGCTGACACATCCAAATCAATCGAGGGTTCCCCTGTGATGAGTCAACAATCACAATCCATCTGGGAAAGGGATTATCTCCTCGGGGACTGGTGCGGGGCACGTCCGGATTTAAATAATAAAGGGGTCACGATCAGCCTGGATTATACGGCTGAGGTCTGGGGATTTGTTGATGGAGGGCTGGACCGCGGTTCTTTATATCAAGGCCTTTTTGAAGGTGGCCTTGACTTTGATTTTGAAAAGATGATGGGCTGGAAAGGCGGAAGCATGAGGGTTAATGCCCTGATCCCCCAAAATTCCAATAACAATGGCCCGACATTTTTTACGGGTAGTGGATTTGACTCCAGCAATATCTCGGCCAATGACACAGCACGACTTTTTGAACTGTGGCTCCAGCAAGATTTTCTGGATGATAAACTATCCCTGCGGGCCGGACAACTTGCTGCGGATGACGAATTTTTCCTCAGTGAAACAGCCGGTCTATTCCTTGGCGCAAACTACGGCTGGGGTAATAATCTTGCATCCAATATTCCCAATGGCGGGCCAGCATACCCAGTAGCAGGGCTGGGAGTACGCGTCAAAGTCCAGCCGGTGGAACAATTTTATGTCATGAGCGCCCTATTCCAAGGTGATGTCGGTGACCAAGCTACAAACAATCAACATGGTACATACTGGGATCTCGGCGGGGACCAAGGGATTTTCTCCATCAATGAAATGGGTTACCTCCTGAACCAAGAAGAAAATGCGAAAGGATTACCGGGCTCCTATAAATTTGGAGGATGGGCACATACCGGTGACTTCTCTAGTTTTCTATATGATGACACAGGCCTCTCGTTGGCAGACCCGGCTTCCAGTGGTATCCCGGCTCTCAATCACGGCACCTGGGGACTTTACTTTATCGCAAACCAAATGGTTTACCGGAAGAAAGAAGGGACCGACCAAGGCCTCTCAGTCTTCTGGCGCATCGCGGGAGGACCTGATAACACCAGCACGATTCCCTTCTACACCGACTTTGGAGCTTCCTACAAAGGCTTGATCCCCTGCCGGAGTGATGACACCATCGGAGTCTCTTTTGGAGTGGAAGGATATTCGGATGATTTAGCCACCACGGGCGACCAGAGGAATTCATTGAATGGTACGAATGAACCTGTTGTGGGTAATGAAGCCATCATTGAAGCTACCTACCAGATCCAACTCGCCCCATGGTGGTATCTCCAGCCCGACATCCAATACATCATTAATCCTGCCGGTGGTGCATTAAATCCGAATACCGGTGGAAAAATCCAGAATGCCGTCGTAATCGGACTGCGCACGGGTTTGACCTTCTAAGCTGAAACGAAAGTTCCATTTTAAAACGTATTTGAGACAGAAAAAGGTGTCATCATGAATGAAGTTTACGCTTTTAACCTATCCATTTCTCCGTCATTACGAGATCTTTTAACGGAAGCCTTTTGCCCCAACCTATTGTTTCGAGCATGGGTTTGTCCTCGAACTCTTCTGGGTATCCCACGCACAAGTAAGCGATAAGCTGGACGGAGGGTGGCAGTTCCAAAATCGATTCGATCTGGCCTTGGGGCAAAATGCTCACCCACCCGACCCCGACTCCTTCCGCACGGGCGGCGAGCCAGAGATTCTGGATCGCCAGACAGACACTGTCCCTGATCGTCTGGGGAATGGTTCCTGCCCCGAGGGTGAATCGGCCCTCAGGCGGGGGTTCACACACGACAGCGAGGTTAAAATCACTTTCCATGATCCCTTCGAGCTTGAGGGAATCATAAAGTTCTTGGCGTTTTAGATCTGTTATCCGGATTTTTTGGTCGGTATTAACCCCCGAAAAAAGTTCTTTGACACGGTTCCTCGTTTCCAGGGAGCGAATCATGATAAAACGCCATGGCTGGGATAAACCGACCGAAGGTGCGGCATGAGCAGCATTTAAAATTTTCTCAACAGTCGCATCGGGGACTTTGCCCGAACGGAACTTGCGGATATCCCTGCGCGAATAGAGGACTTTATAAAAGCCTTCACGTTCTGTATCGGAAATATTGCCTTGAGCCATAAACAGGATTCAACGCCCAGTCCGATGGACTGTGAAGAGCAATTTGCGCAGGAAAATCATTTTCCCCTCACAAGCCAAGGCCATTTTCTCATCCCTTTGGACTGCCATTTTCTCGGATCAATGCTTTTTAGATAATCATAGGCGTCAGAGATATTCGAGGGAGGAACCTCGACCCCGGTGACATTACTGGTGAAAAGGAACATTCCTTTTCCACCATCCGTGCATTCCAGAAAATAGTCGACTTCGTCACGGACATCCTGACCTGTTCCGTAAGGTAAAGTCCGCGTGACAGACAAACCCGTCATGAATTTCGGTGTTTTTCCGGTTTTTGTCTTTTTCGAGTGGATCACCAAGGGATCAACGTTACATTCATATTGGAATCCCTGAAACCCACTGAACCCGATATCGAGAATATCATCAATCAAGGGCATGATGTTCCCGTCACAGTGATGGAAGAGCTGTATCCCCGCTTCAAGCAGTGGTTCAATAGAATAACGGGCATGTTTCCAATAACGTTGTTTTAAGAAACGTGGGGAAACCATGGGTGACTTATTATCGCAAATATCGTGTCCGCAAAATAGCATGGGGATAAAGTCCATTTCTTTGAATAATTCCACAAGTTCTTTATTCTTCTCCCGAGCAATAACAGCATCCGCCCAGAAAATTTTCTCCACTTCATCTGGATATAGTCCACAAGCCTCGAGGAATGCCTTGTATCCATATTGGAAATAGAGTGCGAAATTTGCAACCGCTTCCCAATGAGTAGGAATCAATTCGATTCCCTTCATCTTGGGCAGAAACGTCTGATACCCCTTTAAACAATCCTCTTTGTACTTGCCGTATGGGAAGTCTTTGAGGACACCCTCCTCAGTGTTGGGTATTTTCTCAGCCCTTTCAAGTAGGTCTTCTGGCATGAAATGTTCAAAATTATGCTCTTCGACACTACCCTGCCGCATTTCCTCTTCGGAATGAGGAATGATCGCTGTAAAGACGATAGCATCCACCCCGAGCCGCAAATTCGCCTCGACCACCCCCGCAAAGGCATCCTTCATAAATATATCGAGTGGCATTCCCGCAATTTGCGCAATATTGCTTGCCCCGAGATTCCATCCACCAAACATGGGAATCCGGTCAACAGGCTCTTCATTGAGTTGTGCTAAAATTCTTTCTTTTCGAGTCATAGGTTTTCCTTTCCCTACATCATGTTCTAATCTGCAAAGCTTTAAAGCCAGAAGAGAAGAAATCCTTTTTTAAACCAGACGAACTTCATCCTTTCAGGAAGGTTTCCGCGCAATAAAGTCTATTTGCAAATAGTGATTATTCCCGCTTATATACTGGCCATACACTCCTTCTCTATATATGCAACCACTCTATAAATACCGCCCGGTTACCCGAGACCTTGAAACCCGTGATGTCGTCCGCGCCTCAGTTATCCGTGTCGCCATTCGCAAACAAGGCAAATCCTCAATCACCTTTGATTCCTTCGCCGCATCAAAACTCTTTGGATTTATTTGCTCCGGCGACGCCGACATGGTGAATTACAAAAAGAAATTCGGGGATGGAGAAGAAATCCCGGGAACACTCAAATTAGATATCCTCTCAGACGATGTCATCCGTGTACGGTATGCAGAGGAAAATGAGGTTCCTGAAAATCAAACAGCCATGCTCGACTGCCATCTCTCGGGCCCGAAGAAATGCAAGATCAAGGTAGAGAAAACAAAATACCAAGCCTCTATTTTAGTCGAAGGCAGTAAAGAACAAAAAGTTTCCAGAGAAAATACCCAAGTCATCATCGAGACGGCCAAGGTCAGGGTTCTCATTGATTATGAACCGTACCGCCTCACGGTCACCGATCTCAAGGGTAAAAAAATCTGTGGTGTCAGCGGAGCTGAAAAAAACCATTTTGGCACCTGGGACACGATCGGCACATCCATTTGTAGAACTATGGACTCCCAATCACCGATCGCCGCGGAGAGCTTTGATCTCGAAACCGATGAATGCATTTACGGTCTCGGTGAAAAATTCCTCAAACTCAATAAAGTCGGCCAAACCCTCGACCTTTGCATGCAAGACGGCCTCGGTGTTTATTCTCCCCGTACCTATAAAAATGTGCCGTTCCACGTCTCCACCCATGGTTACGGGGTGTTTTTTAACCACCACAGTATGATGACTTATTGGGTCGGCAGCAGTGGAGCCGCTGATATCCAAGTCGCAGCGGCAGACGACTTCCTCGATTATTTCCTGATGTTTGGCCCCATTTCTAAGGTTCTTTCCCTTTACACTGATATTACGGGGAAAGGTCAAATGCCCCCAGCATGGACTTTTGGTTATTGGCAGGCAAAATTCTCCTACCGCTCAGCCATCGAAACCCTCGAGGTGGCGCGCAAATTGCGCGAGAATAAAGTACCCTGTGACGTTATCCACGTGGATACTGATTGGTTCAAGAAAGACTGGCACTGTGACATGGAATTCGATCCGGTTGACTTCCCCGATCCGGAGGGTTGGCTCAAGGAGCTGAAAGAAAATGGTTTTAATGTTTCTCTCTGGCAAATGCCTTATATCAAGGAGCCCAGCCCCCTCTTTAGCGAACTGGCTGCGGTGGATGGGTTCATTAAGACAAAAGATGGAGAAATCTATAATCTGCGCCCTGAATTCAATGAGGTGGCCGCGCCAATTGATTTCACTAATCCTAAAGCCGTAGAAATCTTTAAAAGGTATTGCGCCAGAATCTTGAGAATGGGTGTGCGTTGTATCAAAACTGATTTTGGTGAGGAAGCCCCCACCGATGGAGTGTATCATAATGGCTTGGACGGTACCCATAACCATAATCTCTACCCGCTCATTTATAATAAAGCTGCTTTCGAAGTGACAGAGGAAGTCCATGGCCCCGGAAACGGCGTCGTCTGGGCGCGTTCAGCCTGGGCGGGAAACCAACGTTATCCCCTACACTGGGGTGGCGATGTCTCTCCCCTCTGGGAAGCCCTCGGACCGCAACTCGCAGGGGGACTGTCTTTTGGATTGTCCGGATTCCAATTCTGGAGCCATGACATCGGTGGATTCCTTGGGGAAACCGCTGACCATAAGCTCATGACCCGTTGGCACCAGTTTGGTTGTTTGAATTCCCATGCGCGTAATCATGGTTGTGGCGAACGCGAAATCTACCGTTTACCTAAGAAATACTTTAAACTTTGCCGGGACGCTATCCGTCTCCGTTATAAATTACTCCCCTATATCATGGGCCAATCCTACCAGTGTGTGGAGTCGTCCCTGCCCGTGCTTAGGGCTATGGCCGTGGATTTCCAAAATGATCCGAATACTTGGAATCTCGCCGATCAATACATGTTTGGCGTTCACCTGCTTGTCGCTCCCGTCTTTAGCAAGGATGACTCCCGTCGTTTCTACCTGCCCGCAGGCGAGTGGACAGACTGGTGGACCGGAAGAATAGTCACGGGAAATCAATGGATCACACAGACAAATATTCCACTGAGCCGTTTTCCCCTCTACATCAAAGAAGGCGGCATCATCGGTTTACAACCCGTAATGAATTATGTGGATGAGAAAAAGGTCGATACCTTGATCCTTCGGATCGCTCCATTGAGCAGCAAGGGAGTCACCACGACCACTTTGATTGTTAACGGCAAAAAAGTCCCCGTTACTTATCAGTCTGTGAAAGGCAAACACTTGGTCACTGTCGGGAAAGGCGAATTCTCAGTCAAGATCGAAGGTTCCCTCTCCAAAAAAGCTAAAATAACGCGCCGTTAGATTGATTGGCTTTTTTAGAAGACTGTAAAAAATATCTTATCGCAAAAGGACACGCAATTTGCTTTTTTAATGGATCATACCCCCTATGGCTAATTATCAAGACAGATTCGAGCAGAATGTGACCGGCGGCTATTACGTCGACCGGACCTGTGTCCATTGCAAGCTTTGCATGTCGATTGCCCCGGATCATTTCACCCAGCAAGGTTTTGCCGGATTCGTCATACAGCAACCCTCCACAGACAGGGAAGAAGCCCTTTGTGAAGTAGCCATGGATAGTTGCCCCGTCAACGCCATCGGCGACGACGGCAATAAAAAAGGCTAACCATTATCCCGGTTAGCCTATTGGTTTTCCCTATAGCCTATTCCACTAAATCTTATTGTGTGTCCCGTCACAGAACGCGCCATTATGAGAGTGTTTGCATCCGCACCACCAGACTTTTTTGGCTTCGGTAATCTCTACTTTAAGAGGAAGGATATCAGTCCCTTTATGGGATCCGTCACAAAAAACCTTGTTTTTAGCTAAGCCACAAGCACAAAAGAAATATGTACCCGGCTCCATATCCATTTCAATCGGCGCCTTTTGCGCAATATGCGGTTCTGACATGATATTATCTCACCCTATTTCGTTTTCTTGGATTTTGAGGCATGAACCTTTGCCGCTACTTTCAGGCGCAGGCCATTCAATCGGATAAATCCGGTGGCATCATCTTGGTTATAGGCTTTTGTCGGATCCGCATCCATCGTGGCAATTTGCGGGTTGTAGAGGCTCACGGGACTCTTACGCCCCGCTACCATGATATTTCCCTTATAAAGTTTCACCTTCACTGTTCCGGTCACATTCTTTTGCGACTCGGTAATGGCGGCTTGGAGGAATTCACGTTCAGGGGCAAACCAGAATCCGTAATAAATCAGTTCAGCATATTTCGGAATCAACCCATCACGGATGTGCATGACTTCGCGGTCCATCGTGAGTGTTTCCATCTGGCGGTGGGCAAACATCAGGATTGATCCGCCGGGGGTTTCATACACACCACGGCTTTTCATCCCGACAAAACGGTTCTCGACCAAGTCAACACGGCCTACACCATGTTTACCCCCGAGTTTATTGAGTGTTTTCATGACTTGAAGAGGGTTCATGGCCTTACCATTGACGGCCACACAATCTCCCTTCACAAAATCCAAGGTCACATACTCGGCCTTGTCTGGCGCATCTTCAGGGGAAACAGAGAGTTTATACATGTCCTTGTATTTCGGATCGAACGCATCAAGCCAAGGATCTTCCATAATCCCGGCCTCATAACTAATGTGGAGCAAATTACGATCCATCGAGTAGGGCTTCTTTGCACTAGCCTCGACAGGAATTTTTTTGCGTGCGGCATACTCGATCATTTCAGCACGTCCGGGAAAATCATGGCGGAAATGGGCATCACGCCATGGGGCGATAATCTCGATATCGGGTGCCAAGGCTGCGGCAGCCAGCTCAAAACGGACTTGGTCATTACCTTTTCCAGTCGCTCCGTGGGCAATGGCATCAGCACCTTCTTTCACCGCGATTTCCACCATGCGTTTGGCGATGAGAGGCCGGGCGATACTCGTCCCGAGGTAGTATTGCCCCTCATAAACTGCATTAGCCTGGATCATCGGATAAATAAAGTCCTTGGCGAATTCCTCCTGGAGATTGTCGATATAACATTTGCTTGCACCCGTTTTGAGCGCTTTTTTATTAAGTCCTCTAAGCTCCTCCTCCTGCCCTACATCCGCACAAAATGCGATAATTTCTGCGTCGTGGCGGTCTTTCAACCATGTCAATAGGACGGAAGTATCCAGTCCACCGGAATAAGCGAGTACGATTTTCATAAGCAACCACAGTCATAAACAACTCCGCCAGCGAATCAATGACAAAAACGGCCCGATCCCGGATTGTAACGGAAACGGGCCGAAAGTGTATAATGGCAATCAAACGTTACTTCTGGGTTGTCCTCAAAACCTCATACTTGGCATGATCATCTTTGTGAGTGCGGGTAACGCTATAGGGGTCATATTTAACTGGGCATCCCGGTGAGTTTTATTCACCTCAAAAATCGGAATCAGCCCCGAGCACATCACCTGCACGATCAAACCCCCTTGAACTACCGCAAACAAAATCCGATGGCCTCAAAATAGGTCAACGCTTAATCGCGAGGATTGTTTTGACGATTGGAAAATCTTAATTCTCCCCGTCAACGGTAACCGTCAACTCTACACTTTTGGCAGGTGGAATATCTTTCTCCCAAGGACGGCCATAGAAGAAATGGATTGTTTTTTTGCCAAATGATACCGTTTCGAAAGGAAACTCGAAATACCCAGGGGCTCCGACGACATCGGAATTATTTTTAGAATGGAAGAACTGGTATTTACCTCCAGAAATAACAACTTTAGAGCCCTTGAGAGCAGTATAATTCCACAAGTAACCTGTTGTAGGATTACCTTTGAGCCTCACCCAGAAAACTTTCCCTTTAGGTAATGTGACCTTCTTTTTGCTTTCACCTTCCCGGAGATTAACAATAATCCTTTTATTATCTATTTGCGAATCTGTGGACTGGGCAACTAGCCTGAAAAATGAGGAATTTAATCCCAGCAAGACCAATAAAAGGGAGAAACGGATGGAAGAAGTCATTATAGAATCCTAACAAAAAGACTTCTTACAAACAACGTTATTTTCCGGGGTTACCCCCCGATAATCACAATCAACGTCGCTGTGCGGGCTGGTGCTCTGGCACCTGCCCCTTGATTCACCAGATCAAAAACAAGGGTCTGTTGCCCTGCGCCTGTCGCCAAGAATGGAAAGTCATAATACGCTGGGATATTCAAATCAGTGGAGGGCTCAACAAAGGCACGTTGCCCCGTTACTTTCACGACCTGTGGCCCCTGCACATCACGCATCACCCAATCATACCCGCCATATCCTTCTGCTTCCCCACCGGGAAGGGTCACTGAAAAGGCCTGTCCTTTGGGAACTTTTGCATGGAAAATACCCGTGGCACCGCTGAGTTGAATCGCTTGGATTCCGGTTACGGTCGGAGCCATGGCCGTTTTTTGTGAACCTTCTGGCAATTGAACTGATTGACATCCGGCCAAGGCAACCACGGCAAAAATCATCAGGGGAACAAATTGTTTCATCGCTCCTGTCTAACCCATGTTCATAAAAACACAAGTACCGAGAAATATTTCATGGCAATAAAAAAGAGTTTTTTCATACTTGCCACTAACAATATCCGGCCGCTAGTCATCACCCTGAGTGTCTTTGTGCCTTTTGCTGTGTTCTACCTATCGGGCCTGATTCCATCTGGGCCGGGCTGTGCCTCACGGGTTCAGTTTATTTTATTTTCCGCTCGTTATAACGATCCCCCGTCGTCTATGAGGACTACTTCCCCTTGGACGGACATTTTAAATGGGAAATAAGGGAAAGGATCGTGGCCCCCGCAAAAATCGCATCAATACCGAAGAATAGCCCTAGAATCCAAGCTACCGTTGAATCAAACTTAATAATAATATAATAACCCAGGATGACTGTAATAATCCCGTTGAATAACATCCATATCCATTGAGGCGCGGGTTTAAGCTGGAATGCCGCGATGAATTTATAAGTGCCGCTAATGATGAACCAAGCCGCCATCAATGAAGTCATCGTGACAATTCCCACGACGGGCACAGCAGCCATGATAATTCCAAGTACAGTCGAAACAATACCAAAGACCAAAGTCAGCCAGAAATGTGCTGTCCCTCTATGGGTGAGAGCGTAAGCTATCTGGGCAACACCTGAGAAAAGAATCAGCCAAGAAACAAATAACTCCACCGCGAGGGAACCCATTATGGGAAAAGTCACTGCGGCAAAGCCTAATACAATAAGTATCCAACCCGCTAGCTTCACTTGGCAGGCATTTTTGATTATGGACTCTTGGAATTTCCCTTTAATCATTTCTACTTCTTGCACGATAGGCTCGTTCATATATTTCCCCTTGTTGAGTTAATTAGTCTGCGGAGCAAAAAGATAACCAGACACCCGGATTTGCACAGCCTATTTTTCCCGGCAAAAAACGATTTGCCTCGGGGAAGTTCCGCGAAAGGGCCGCCCTTGATAATCCCCATATCGCTTCAAGAGTTTGAACCCATTGGATTCGATAAGCAATTTCAGTTCCTCAGGGTAGAAAACCCTCAGTTTGAGTTCATGACTCTCCCCACATTTTCCATTCGAAAACCTCTGGTGCCAGACCAAATGATTGATTTGCCGGACCGGATCATAATAACCAGTTTCCTCCACAATCACCTCGCATTTTGCTTTTTTATCCTGATAACGGCTGATCAGGAACCGATCATCTTTGACCCTTGTGAGAAAATTAAGGTTTGGATTTGGCACATCAATGGCAAAGATCCCCCCTGGACGAAGCGATTTTTTTACCGAAGTAAAAAAACGCTTTAATTCAGCAACCCTCACTAAATGCGCCATCGAGCCCATAGGCGCATAGACAAATTCAAACTCCCATCCTTTAAAATCCAAGCTTAAAACATCTTGAACCTCATAACCTATATTGAGTTTCGCCCGTTTCGCTTTCTTGCGGGCAAATTGCACGAGGCCACTCGAAAGATCGACACCCGTCACTGATTTTCCGGAGGCGGCAAGAGCCTGCGCAATTTGCCCGGTCCCGCAAAAAAGCTCTAGGATAGCGCCTTTGAATGGTTTGGATTGTCCCACCCAAAACGGGATATCGTTGCGTTTTAGAGGATCAACCATCAAGTCATAAATATCGGGATCATAATAAAAAGGTGTCATCACGTCCTATGATACAAATGCTTCCTGTAAAGAAAACTGGATTTTTCCGGCGAGTTTGCTTAAATCAGGAAAATTATACGCGGGTGTAGTTCAATGGTAGAACGCGAGCTTCCCAAGCTCGATACGGGAGTTCGATTCTCCTCACCCGCTCCAGTTAACGTTTTTTCACTTTATTCCCTGCTCCCTATGCCAAAAGAAATCGAACGTAAATTCCTCATTACTGGCGACTTCAAGCCCCAAGTAAGCACGAGTCATAGGATTACCCAAGGATACTTGTCTACGATTCCTGGGCGAACTGTCCGTATCCGGATCAAAGACCAAAAAGGATACCTAACCATCAAAGGGGCAATCAATGAAACAGGGATGAGCCGGTATGAATGGGAAAAGGAAATCGAACTGGCAGATGCCCATGAATTGCTCAAACTTTGTGAACCGGGTATGATCGATAAAACCCGTCATCTTATCCCCTGGGGAAAACATACTTTCGAGGTGGATGAATTCCACAGTGAAAACCGGGGGTTGGTGATGGCCGAAATTGAACTGGCTGATGAAAATGATTTTTTTGAGAAACCAGCTTGGCTCGGCGAGGAAGTCACCGGCGACCGTCGTTATTATAACTCCATGCTGATGAAAAACCCGTTTACGGAGTGGTCACCGTCCATGAAAACAAATAACTCACGCTACCGGACCAGCGCTGGCCCTGGTAATTAACTCAACCGGTAATCGGCGGACCTCAACAGGTTGTTTCTCTAGGCGATCCCAGAGGAGATTAACCGCAATCTGGGCAATGTCAGCCCGAGGTTGATGAATCGTGGTCAGGGGAACCTTATAGAATTCACCCATCTTAAGATTCCCATATCCAATGACCGATACTTCTTCTGGTAATTTAATATTCTGTGCAAGTAAAACCTCGCAAGCACCAATGGCCACATGGTCATTGACAGCAAAAATCCCTGAGAATTTCACACCCTCATCTAATGCCTGGAGCATGGCCGTCTTTCCCGAGTTCACATCGAACCCTGCGGAAAAGATAAATTTATCCACATCCTCGCAACCCGACTCAATCATGGCTTTACGGTAACCCTCTTTTCTTTCTTCACTGGATGAAACTCCGGCTGGACCGGTGAGAAAAAGGATATTCCTGTGTCCCAATGAAATCAGGTGCTGTGTCGCCATAAAGCCTCCAGCACGATCATCGGTCACCACAAAGGGAATATTCATGCCAGGGGCATTCGGAGGATAACGGTCAATCAATACCATGGGCACACCGTTTTTCGATGATAAATCGAAGATATCGTAGAACCGGCTGAGCCGTGGGGATGAACAAAGGATGATTCCGTCGACACGTGAGTCAATGAGGCGTCCAACCGCTTTTGTTTCTTCCTCCGCGCTGGAAAATGATTGTTCGATCAAGACCTTGAAATTTTTCGAGCCCACAATTTTACAAATTCCGGAAACAACCTCGGCCATATGCTCTTCAGTCAAAGACGGAATCACAACCCCTATAGTAGATAATGATTTGACTCTCAACCCGCGAGCAATCGGATTAGTCCGATACCCCATCGTCACAGCCAAAGCCTTGACCCGCTCCTTTGTTTTGACTGAAATGTCCGAGGCATCATTCATGACTTTCGATACAGTCATGATGGAGACACCGGCTTGTTCAGCGACCTGTCGAATAGTGACCATGGGAGGGGAGAATCAATGAGGGGTTAAATCTTGCCTTCGGCTTCTTCGATAATGGAGATGAATTCTGCAGTAGTGGAGGCCTTCAACAATTGGCTCCTGACATCGGAGTGCTTGAGGATGCGGGCCAATCCACCGACGAGCCTGAGGTAATCAGTCACCATTTTTTTCGGTGTCCCGATAATGAAGATCAATTTCACCGTAGAGAGCCCGTTATCCTCAAAATCGACACCGGCAACACTGCGTCCTACCGCCACGACCATGTCAGTCAATTGGTCGATCCGGGCATGGGGAAAAGCCAGTTCATTTCCAACGCTGGTTGTATAAATCCTCTCCCGCTCAAGTAACTCCCCGTAAAATTTCTTAAAATCTAAGATACGCGGGTCATTTTGGAGTAAATCAGCCACCTCCCTGATGGCGGGACATTTTTTCACCGCTACGAGATTCAGGTTGATTAATTCAGGTTTGATCAGTTCGACTATTTTCATTTCTTAACCTCAATATTTGATCCGCGCCATTTGAGTTTTTCTCTCAACACCTGATAGTATGAATACCCCTCAAGTTTGGCTAGCTGTACTTTTTCCTTGGCTTTCCGGAGCACCACCCGGTCAGTAGGTTCTAAAGCAAATTGCTCCTGCCCGTCCACAGTCAAATTAATTAAATAATCTTGCTCATGAATACGCGCTGAAATACATGACCGGTCACTGAGCACAATCGAACGGTTAGCCAAGGCATGTGGACATATCGGTGTAAGCACAAAAACATCCGCCTCCGGATGCACCACCGGGCCTCCGCCTGAAAGATTATAAGCCGTCGAACCTGTGGGGGTCGAAACAATAAGCCCATCCCCCGCATAAGTGGTGAATTCCTCGTGATCAACCTGGATATCTATACGGATGGTCCTGAGCACTTCCGCACGACAGATCACAACCTCATTAAGACTCAATGATCGAAAGACCGGTTCATCATCCCGATAAACCTCCACGTGGATTTGAGCGCGCGAACTTGTTATAAATTTTCCAGCCAAAATAGCGGCCATGGCCCCTTTAGCCTCATCAATTCCTACCGCCGTCAGGAATCCCAACCCCCCCAGGTTAATTCCCAAAACCGGTGTTTGTGAGCCCTTTAACCCGTGGGCGACCTGCAATAAAGTCCCGTCCCCTCCCAAGATAATAATCAAATCCGATTTTCTCCCGAGATCCTTGACCTCATGGGTCTCTTCCTTCCCCATCAAACAGGCGGTATTTGTATCCAAGAAAGCCTTGATCCCCCTCCTTTTTGCTGCATCCAATATAAAACGGGTAATCCCAGCCGATTCCTGCTTTTGGCTGTTTGCGATGATCCCTATGGCTTTGACGTTATTCATTTTTTCCTGAGCCCTATTAAAAACTCACGGTTTCCTTCCGCTCCAAAAATGGGTGAGTCCATTAATCCTATGACATTGAATCCGGTGTCTTGTGCAAACCCTCTGATATCCTGCGCGATTTGATCTTGGATATCCCGGTCTTTTAATACTCCACGGCACCGATCCATCACCTCTCTACCCGCTTCAAACTGCGGCTTGATCAATACCACAGTATCGGCACCGGCAACAATCTTATTGAATAAGGGACGCAGGATTTTCTTCAATGAAATAAATGAAACATCCACACAGGAAAACTCCAAGGGTAGATCAAATTGCTCACTTTCGAGATTCCGAGCATTAATATTCTCCCGGGAGACCACGCGTGCGTCCTGTTGGAGTTTCCACGAGAGTTGGCCATGGCCCACATCAATGGCAAAAACTTTTTTTGCTCCGTGCTGTAAAAGGCAATCGGTAAATCCACCCGTCGATGCCCCGACATCCAGACAGATTTTCCCGGAGACATCGAGATGAAATTCCGCCAAGGCCGCCTCGAGCTTGAGCCCACCGCGGCTGACATATTTCTCATGGGTTTTAAGGGTAACCACAGATTCGGGTTTTGTCTTGTGATCGGCTTTCGCGACCATTTGACCATCGACAAATACTTCGCCGGCCATAATCATCCGCTTAGCTTTTTCACGGCTTTCAATAATCCCGCGCTCAACAATCAAAATGTCTAAGCGCGTGGTCCGTGCCATAAGAGCAATCTGTTAGACCGCAGCAGGTGTTTTTACTGTAACGGCTGATGGTTCCACAGAATCCACAAAAAAACCGAGAACCTTCTGAACCCCGTTTTTCGCAGTTAACCCGTATTTTTCACGCAAAATCTCAGGTTTCCCATGCTCGACAAATTCATCCGGCCAACCGACACGGGCCACTGGTTTTTCGATTTTCATTTCTTGGAGCTGCTCGATGACAATACTGCCGAAACCACCCATAAGAGCATGATCCTCAAAGGTCAGGAGGGCGTCGGCCTCCCGCGCAAATTGCTCCAGAATCTGGTTATCAAAAGGTTTAGCGAAACGGGCATTAATCACGGCCACTGAATATCCCTGTTTTTCAAGGAGGGTAGCAGCTTCCTGCGCCATGCCCAAAATCATGCCATAACTGATAATCGCCACCTTATGGTCTTTTTCGCCCGCCTTGAAAGGATGAATCACCTCGGCTTTACCGATCTCCAGGACTTTTGGTTTATCCTTCGGGGTCACACCAGTGCCGATACCCCTCGGGTAACGCATCGCGATCGGACCGTCATTATATTGGAGTCCCGTATAAAGCATGTCGACGAACTCGTCCTCATCCTTCGGAGCCATGATCGTCATATTTGGCAGACAACGCATATAGGCAATATCGAAAAGGCCATGATGGGTCGGACCATCGTCCCCGGAAAGACCAGCCCGGTCCATACAGAAAAAGACATTAAGATTCTGCAAGGCCACATCGTGATGGATCATGTCATAAGCGCGTTGCAAGAATGTCGAGTAAATGGCGCAAACCGGCTTTAATCCCATCGTCGCCATGCCCGCCCCAAAAAGGACAGCATGCTCCTCGGCAATACCGACATCATAAAATTGTGCAGGCACTTTCTTTTGAAAATGGATCAAACCTGTCCCAGTGGACATCGCCCCGGTAATACCGATCACGCGTTTATCCTTTAATGCAAATTTGGCCAGTTGGTGCCCTAAAAGCTCGGAGAATGTAGGGGTCGGCATGCCTGTGGTCTCGCCTGTCTCCAGAGTATACGCCCCTAAACCGTGGAATTTATCTGGCTTGGCCAAGGCGGGTTCATACCCCTTACCTTTGATCGTCTGGATGTGGAGGATGACCGGTTCGTCCTGATCTTTGAGGAATTTAAAAGTCTTTACCAAGAGATCAACATCATGGCCGTCAATCGGCCCGTAATACCGGAGGCCCAGATCCTCGAAAAACACGCTGCGTGCCTCGGGTAAAATCATCCCTTTCACGGCTTCTTCAGCACGTTTTGCAAAACCGAGGACACCCTTGCCTCCGATCCGTTCGATAAATTTCTCCGCTTCCTTGTGAATGTGGGAATACTGTTCGCTGGTGACGATTTTATTCAGGTAATGAGCGATCGCCCCGACATTTTTAGAGATGGACCATTCATTATCATTGAGGACAACGATCATTTTCTTTGTGCATTGGGAGATATTATTCAGGCCCTCGAAAGTCACACCACACGTGAAAGCGGCATCCCCGGCCACAGCAATAACATGTTCATCAGTCCCCTTGATATCTCGGGCGGTCGCCATACCTAAGGCTGCCGAAACAGCCGTTCCAGCATGTCCTGCGCCAAAGCTGTCGTGCGCGCTTTCTGTACGGAGCATGAACCCATTTAATCCTTGATACTGGCGAATGGTATCAATGCGGTTGCGGCGACCAGTCAGGATTTTATGCACATAAGCCTGATGACTCACATCCATCAGGATTTTATCCTTGGGGGAATCGAATACATGATGGAGAGCAATCGTCAACTCCACGACCCCGAGATTAGGGCCGAGATGTCCCCCGGTCTTTGAAAGTGCCTGAATGAGCTCTTGACGGATTTCTTCCGCAAGAGTCTTCATTTCATCCAGATGAAGTTTTTTAACATCATCGGGCGAATTAATTTTGTCCAAAATCTTAGCCATAATATAAAATGATTGCCCGTTTTAGTTACAAACCGCCTTTGCTACAAACAGTTTTTTCAGAAAAGAGAATCCTTCTCATTAATGTCTGAATTTGTATCGACTGTTTCATCCCCCCCTGAGGCCGCCTGAAATGGGATGGTAGGGATATCCCCTGCCGCATTTTTTTTGGCGAGGAATTCGATTTTACCCTCAGCTTCTGTGAGCTTTTTTGTACAAAAATGGGAGAGTTCTATCCCCTTTTCATATTTTTGAAGCACTTCATCCAGAGGTAGTTCTGCCGATTCCATCTCATTAACGATTTTCTCCAAGGAAGCTAATGCGTCCTCGAATCTTATTTCGTCAATTTTTTTCTTTACAGCCATCACTTCTTATCTACCACAAAATTGATTCCGCCGTCCAGCCCTCAAATATCCTTTATTAAAAATAATCCTCCAAAAGGGTTCCACACCACACTCCTAATACCTAACCCGACTTCCTCGTGTGGGGCAACCAAGACTATTCAATGTGCATTTGGGAGACCCAGAAGAGGGTGTCTTTGCTCTCACCGGAGTGCCTAGACAAACACCACACCCTCATTGTCGGCGGCGAGGATTTTCACATTTCCGCCTTCTCGGCTTTTATTAAAAGCCCGTTTCATGGCTTGAGCGACAGAGGCCGCACGGTCGAGAGTGATACAGCAAATGGTCGAACCTGATCCGCTCAGCCAGCCCCCGAGGGCGCCGGCCTTTTTCCCGGCATTAATCACATCAAAGAGTTCCGGCAGGAGTTGGGAACGGTAGGGTTGATGAATCCGGTCTTCGAGGAATTGTCCGATCATCGAGTACTCCCCTTCGAGAAAAGCAGCTGTAAGGAGGGAGGAATTACTAATATTACTGACCGCATCCTCACGGGAATAAAGGTCAGGTAGGATCTGGCGTGCTTTTTTTGTTTCCATCTCAAATGATGGCACTAACAGGATGAATTTTAATTTACTGGGCAATTTCTTGCGAATAAATGTGACTTTACCGTCCTTGAATTGAGAGGCGACAAATCCCCCGACAAGGGCGGGTGTCGTATTGTCCGGATGCCCCTCGATTTCGGCGGCTAAATGGGCAAGGTCTTTTTTCTTCAACGGTTTCCCATGCATCCGGTTGAGCCCAGCCAATACAGCGACAATCAATGTCGAGCTACTCCCCAAACCTCGGGCAATGGGAATATCACTGACAATATTCAGGCTAAAGCCCGCACCATTTTTTGTAATCCTTGTCGCCTTATAAAACTTGGTGAAGCTAGCCCGGATAAGGGGCATGGCCCCTTGGACTTTATCCTGTCCTTTTTCCGATGTAATCCGGATCTCGGATTCCTCGGTAAAGGAAAAGGTGAATGTGTTATAAAGTTGCAGGGCAATCCCAAGCGTGTCGAACCCCGGGCCTAGATTGGCCGTGGTTGCCGGGACTTTAATATTCAGGGTGCGGGAAGGCATAATTCAAGCGAGTGCAAAGACATACTTTAGCGGATGCGACAGGGCAAGCACATTTTCTCCATTCTGCCTCTTTCTGGAGAAAACTGTGGTCAAATACGTAAAAAGTTACTTTTTACAATCTTTGCAGAAGTTTCACAATGGATAGGCATGGCATCTGCTTACTATTGATCAATAACAAAGCAGTCATCCTATGTATCACACCCGTTCACAAATCATCCACGAAATTAATACGCGCAAGGAAAACAACATTCCTCTCTACGCCCATTATATTAAGAAAAACACTCCAAAGCTCATCACTTCATCGGTTAAGGAATTTGGTGGTTGGAAGGAGGCAGTAATGGCTGCTGGTATCGAGTACGACCATGTGAGAAAATATAAAAATTGGACAAAAGAATCCATTATTGAAGAGATACATACTTTAAGGAATCAAGGTATTGACCTATCATTCCGGTCCATGATGCTTAGTAAACACGCCTCACTGGTCTATGCAGCCATACGCCCTCGGCGATTTGGCTCATGGCGCAAAGCCTTGTTATCAGCGGGTTTGCCCGCTACGGATATCTACCGTTACCGCTCTTGGAACAATGAAGACATCATTTCCGAAATTAAGCGGTTGGCTGTACTAAGTACGGATATGAGCTCGAAAAAAATGGATGAATCTTATAATGCACTGATATCCACTGCCCGCCGCCGTTTTGGCAGTTGGGCATCCGCCTTGGCCAGGGCCGGGGTCGAGTATGAGGCCATCCGTAAAAGGCGACGCTGGTCGAAAGACAAAATCCTCATGGAAATCAAAAGGCTGCATCAATCCGGCCAGAGTTTGTCCAGTCGCTCCATCCGAGAAAATTACCCGTCCCTCTATTCAGCGGCATGTAAAAATAATTTCTTTGGTAGCTGGACCCTCGCGATGGAAGGGTCAAAAATACTCCCTGAAAAGTCCTCTTACTCCCTTTCTTCGCCTCTTACATCGATCGCCCTGGATGCAGCCTAAGAAAGACTGATTCCTCATTTTTAGTTGAATATTTCTTTCATGCTGACCGTCAGGTGTTATGATCCGACCGCTTGATGAGATCATTTATTGCCACTATTATAGTCGTCTTAAGCATGAATCTATCTTCATGGGCCCAAGTCCGTGTGGATATGAGTTTGAACCGGCTCGACTTCCTCCAATACGAAAATGTCACTGCCAAGGTCAAAATCACGAATATGTCTTCCCGCCCCTTGATTTTTGGAGAGGTCGAGGATGACTGGCTGACTTTTCGACTCGAAGACAGTTATGGAAATATCATGCCCGTTAGAAAGAACTATCGGCAGGCTCCCTATATCAAAATAGATCCCAGCGTCGAAGCCGAGCAATCGATTAATCTCACTCCTCTCTACTCATTCCATAACCCCGGCCGCTACAAGGTCCGGGCGATTGTCTCCATCAATGGTAAAACCTTTTCGTCCCTCCCCAAACCCTTGGAAATCAGGGAAGGCAAACTCATCTGGGAAGAGCAGGTCGGCCTGACGACAAAAGATAATCAGGAAGAATTCCGGATTTTCTCCCTGATCCAGTTCCCCCGTGTCGGAGATCCTTTTTTATACCTCCAAGTCCGCGATGAAAATAGCGGCCTTGTTTATACTACCACTAGGCTCGGACCTGTGATTAACCCCTCGAATGCCGTTGCCGAATTCGACAAGCAGTTTAATATCCACATACTTTTCCAGACACATCCAAAGGCCTACGGGTATTATGAAGCCGATAAAGACGGCAGGCAAATCGATACAGCTATCTATACTTCTTATAACTCGAACCCAAAACTCAAAATCGACGCGCAACGTTTGATCGGGGTATTTGGTGGACAACGCCAAGCTGATGAGAACTCGGCCACTCCTCCCGCGCCTCGTTTTATCCCTCCACCACTACCGCCCGGGCCATCTAAAAACTAACGGGGTTTATTTGACCGCCTCGTGGACCGCCACGATCCCGAAGGTTAAATTCCGGTACGTCACCCGGCTGAATCCGCTATTGTTCAGGATTTTAGAAAATTTTTCTTGATCAGGAAATTTCTGGATGGTCGCCCCGAGGTATTCGTAAGCGCTTTTATCCTTACAAAAAAGAGCCGCCAAGACTGGTAAAATTCCCTTCAAATAAATCCAGTAGAATGGACGGAACCACCCATACGGCTGGGAAAACTCCAAGACGAGCAATTTGCCCCCCGGCTTCAATACCCGTGCAATTTGTCTTAGCCCCGTGTCTAGGCACTCAAAATTCCTCACGCCGAAAGCCACCGTTACACAATCAAATGCACCATCCTCGAAGGGCAAAGAAAGTGCATCGGCCTGAATGAACTCCACCCCCGGCAATTTTTCCCGGGCAATTTGAAGCATCGGCTCACAAAAATCAGCCCCGGTGATCCGGCCTTTGAACCCGGGCCTGTCATACACCGCCTTCGCCACATCCCCAGTTCCGGTCGCTAAATCCAAGACCCGACCCTGAGGTGCAAATTGCTCCACTGCCCGGGAAATAACACTGCGCCAGTAGTAATCAAATCCAAAACTCAGGAAATGATTCAGGAAATCGTATGAACGGTGGATTCCGGCGAACATGGCCGAGACTTTTTTTCCTTCTGGCATATCCTGATGAAACTAGCGCAAATTGCTCTCGCGCGCCACGGTGAATTTTCAAGTTGATTTCGAGGCTGATGGTGCTTGTCGACTCCCGCGCAAATTGCTAAGGCTAAAAATATGCACCCAGCCGTTACCCAGCTCCTCATCATCCAGGATAAAGATCGTAAAATCACCCATCTTAAACTCGAACAAACACAAATCCCACTGGAGGAAGGGCAAATTGCCGCCGAACTCAAAGCGAATATGACCTCTTTCGAGGAGCTCAAGACTAAAACCAAGCAAGTCGAGGCTGTCCGCAAAAAGCTCGAGCTCGATGCCCAAAGCAAACGGGATACCGTCGCGAAATTTAAAAGCCAGATGGCACAGACGAAAAAGAACGACGAATACCAAGCTTTTATGCGTGAGATCGATCATAACGAAAAAGATATCGTGGTGATCGAAGACGAGGAACTCACCCTCATGCAGGATTATGAATCCTTGAATGCCCAAATCGTCGAGGAACAAAAACGCGTCAAGGAATACGAGAAACTTGCCGCCACTCAAAAAGAAGACCTCAAGAATAAAGCCACGGTCGTAGATGAAAAACTCAAGGCCTTGCTCGCCGAACGGGCAGAAGACGCGGCTCAAGTCGAAGTTTCCTCCCTCTCCAAATACGAGCGCATCCTCTCCAGTAAAAAAGATGCCGCTGTCGTCCCTATCGTCCATGGCACCACCTGCGGTGGCTGCCACATGAAAATCACCACCACCACCGTTCATGCCTCCAAATCCGAGACGGTCTTGGCCCAGTGCGAGAATTGCGGCCGGATCGTTTACTTTGACGAGTAACCAAACCCGGTAAAAGTAAATGCCCCCCACTCAGAGGGCAAAACGAGCATCCCTGATATTTTGCATGGACCCCATCAAACCATTTGCAACATCCGGATTCTCCCCCTATATTCATCAGTGAAGCACGCACTATCGCGTTCACGGGCCTGAAAGGGCTCGGGGATGAGGAAAGTCCGAACACCGTAGGGCGCCATGCCATGGAGAACACACGGGAACAGGTAGCGAAAGCCGCCTGTGACAGACAGTGCCACAGAAAATAAACCGCCCCGGTGAAAGCTGGGGTAAGGGTGAAAAGGCGGGGTAAGAGCCCACCGCTCCGTTAGTAATAACGGAGGCACGGAAAACCTCATGGGGTGCAAGACCAAATAGGGAGTCAGCCTTGGCGGCCCGCCAAGCAAAAAAGATTCCGGGTACTGGTCGCATTAGATAAATGATAGTGGCCGTTCCAAGGGAAACTGAGGGCGGAACAAAATTCGGCTTACAGGGCTTCACTTGACGCCCGCCCGTCTGAGGGAAATACCTCCGGGCGGGCTCACCTTTTCTTATTCAAAATGCTTCTCATAAATCTTGGAAGTTTTGGGAGCTTCTTACTTTGTATAAATCCACGGCACGGATGAGAGCAATTATCATTTACTGAATTTCACCCAGACTTGACGTGAACGGGGGCCGTCGAACTCACAGAAGTAGATGCCTTGCCATGTCCCGAGCTGGAGCTGGCCTGATTCGACAATAACGTGGGCACTACTTCCGACACAGGCTGCTTTCATGTGGGCGGCGGTATTGCCTTCGGCATGATCATAAGCCTCATCCTTCCAGGGCATCATTTTCTCAAAAAGATACTTCAAGTCATGCTGCACATCTGGGTCGGCATTCTCTTGGATCATGACCCCTGCTGTCGTGTGGGGGATAAAAATGGTGACGATCCCGTCTTCGAGCCCTGCCTTCGAGACCTCCTGTTGCACTAGCCGGGTCATATCGACAAATTGCGTGTGATCAGACGTATTCAGGGAGAGTCGTTTCATAGAAAATGATTTTAAAGGTAAACCCTGTCCATTTTCAAGGTATTCAAGGTCAAAGCTTCATTGCAAGTTGACCCGCCCACGATTATGCTTCCCGTCTATGAAATTACCGGAGATCGCTGTCCCGGGGGAGTCTATCCGTGTATCCCTCCAGCAAAAAATCGATTCAAAGACCAAACCTCCGGGTTCACTCGGAGAGCTCGAACAAATCGCCCTCCGCTTGGGAATGATCCAAGGGACACTTTCACCGCAAATTGCACAACCCTCCATTCTTGTTTTTGCGGGGGACCATGGTGTGAGCGCCAGCGGGGTGAGCCCCTACCCTGTCGAGGTGACACGGCAAATGGTCTTGAATTTCCTCGCCGGTGGTGCGGCGATTAATGCCTTCTGCAATTTGCACAAACTCGCATTCTCTGTCATAGATTGTGGTGTTAAAGGCGGGGAATTCCCCCCTCACCCAAATCTCATCTCTTCCCGCATGGGGGAAGGTACTCGGAATTTCCAGAATGAACCCGCCATGACTTATCCCGAGGCTGAAAAAGCGATTACCCAAGGCATCGAAATCGCCCGGGCGACTGCCGCAAAAGGGGCTAATACCATCGGATTTGGGGAAATGGGCATCGGAAATACATCCAGTAGCTCTGCCATTATGGCCACATTCACCGGTCTGCCACCGGCGGATTGTGTCGGCCGAGGAACGGGTCTCGATTCAGCCGGCATTTCACGTAAAGCCGGGATCATCTCCCTCACCCTCGAACGTATGGCGGCTACTGCCGACCCGGTGGAAATCCTCGCACAAGTCGGCGGTTTCGAGATCGCCCACATGGCCGGAGCCATGATCGGGGCTGCCAGCGCAAATTGCGCGGTGGTCGTGGACGGATTCGTCTCCACGGCGGCCTACCTCGTCGCCTATCATCTGAAACCCGAAATAAAGAACTTCGCTTTTTTCGCCCACTGCTCGGATGAGCGCGGACACCGCAAAATGCTGGAATTCCTCGATGTAACCCCTCTTCTCCAGCTCTCCATGAGACTCGGGGAAGGAACCGGTGCAGCACTGGCGATCCCCCTCCTCCAAGCAGCCTGCGCCTTTACGGAAAAAATGGCTTCATTCGACTCCGCCCATGTGAGCAAAAGCGAAGTAGAAACAACCTCTTGCCACTTAACGGATGAAGAAAACGGGAAGATGCCGATTTTATCTCAGGAGGCGCATCAGACATCATGAAAGACGAACTTAAAATATTCCTTTCGGCGGTCATGTTCTATACCCGGATTCCTGTTCCGTCCTGGGTGGGACACTCGGATGCCCAGCTCAATCAGGCAAGCCGGTATTTCCCCCTGATCGGGTGGATTGTGGGCGTTTGGTGCGCGCTCGTATTCTGGATCGCCGTCCAATTTGTCCCCCAGCAAATCGCTCTTGTCCTGAGTATAGTGGGCGGAATCCTATTGACCGGAGCCTTCCATGAAGACGGATTTACTGACATGTGCGACGGGTTCGGCGGCGGGTGGGAGAAAAGCCAAGTTCTCGGGATCATGAAAGATTCCCGTATCGGTGCCTACGGCGTCATCGCTATTATCCTGATGCTCGGACTGAAGTTTCTTTGTCTGAATGAACTACCCGCCCTATTAATCCCGCTTGTATTAATAGCAGGCCACGCCAGTAGCCGCTTGGTCACAGTCTCACTTTTGATTTCCTTGGATTACGTTCGAGACGATGCCTCGGGTAAGTCAAAGCCCTTAGGGACACACCTGAGCACCGGCAATTTCCTCATCGCCTGTATAGGGGGTCTCCTCCCTTTCCTGCTACTTCCCCATTTTTTTCTTTGGTTATTGATTCCCCTGATCATCTTCCAGCTTTTATTCTCCCGCTACCTTAAACACCGGATAGGAGGCTACACGGGCGACTGCTTGGGGGCATCGCAGCAAATTTCCGAGGTCATCTTTTATCTCGGTGCCGTTATCCTTTTATGACCATCATTCTTATCCGTCATACGCGGGTGAAAGTCGTCCCGGGACTTTGTTACGGCCAGAGCGATATTCCCATCGCTGACACTTTCGAGGAGGAATCCTGCACAATCTTGCGCAAATTGCACGGGTTCGACATTTTAAAGGCGGAAATCATCTCCAGCCCCTTATCCCGCTGCACAAGGCTGGCGGATAAAATATCAGCCCGTTACCGCACAGACTCTCGCCTGATGGAACTCGATTTCGGCGAATGGGAACTCCAAAGCTGGGACTCGGTCGACCGCCAAAAAAGCGATTATTGGATGGAAGATTTCGTCAACCGTCGTTGTCCACAGGGGGAATCTTATTCTGACATGGAAAACAGGGTGCAGGAATTCTTTCATCAATCCTTATCAGGGAAATCCGACCCCGTGATTCTCGTGACCCACTCCGGAGTCATCCGCATCTTCCATGCTTGGGCGAGCGGATGTCCTCTCAAGGATACTTTTAATCTCAAGGTGGAATATGGCGATATTTTCACCATCGAGTCAATAGATGGGCGATTAGGAAAATTCGAGAAGATCAATTAATCCGCATTGAAAGATACATGCCCATTTGAAAAAAAATTAAATTTCTTCAAGTGAAAGAATCAATTCAAAACTCAGACTCGCTCCAGGCTCAATCTGTGAAAGTTCTCCGGGACGTCCGAAGGAGTTGGGCAAATTGCTCCAGGGTTCAATACAGAAATAAGGGCTTTTCGGATCAGGTGCCCAAAGTGCGACATATTGCCGGTTTGAACCAAAACGCCACTGGACTTTGGTTGCAAGGCCACTGGTCTTATCCAGTAAACGCATGAATGGATAAGCAAATTGCGTGAAATAGCGGGTTCCACTGAAATCAGAGGCTATCATCACTTTCCCTCCATTAAAGGGTTCGGACCGATAATCGATCCAATCTTCTGATTTTTGGATTATCTCTGTGCAGTAAGGCATTTCGAGAAGCACATCATTCCTCTGTGACTGACTGGCAAGAGGCACTGACAAGTAAGGATGATAACCAAATGCCATAGGCATTTTCCCTGAAGAAAGGTTCTTCACTTTCACGTTTGTACTAAAGGCCCCATTGGTGACAGAAAAAGTGATTTGTGCCAAAAATTCAAAAGGGTAATCTGCGAGGGTTTCCGCTGTAGATCCGGCTTCCAAGGTCACCGAATCATCCGTTTGAGATACAACTTTAAAAACTTGTTTTCTCAGGAATCCGTGTTGAGGAAGATGGAATAGTTGATTACCCACCTCGTAGGCGTCTTTCTGGCTCTGAGCCATGACCCAACTGGGAAATGGGAAAAGTAGCGGGCTACCCCCCCGGATTTTGGTGGGATAAAGGGCCATTTCCTTAAAATCACGATGTAATACACTGACATCCTTGTGATTCGGTGTGGAGGCTACATAACTCAACCCCCAAGCTCCCATCATCGGAGCAATTTGCGCAACCGCACCCTTTCCGTCGGTAATTTCTATGATATCCGAGCTGAGTTCAGGAATGTGCAATTTGCGCGCCATAAGGATTATTTCCTCTTCTTTTTCATCGCTTGCGGATCCAGCAAAACGGTATAAAGGTATTTAAAACCTTCTAATTTGGCCCGATTGATTTTCTGTCCGATTTTAGCCTCGATAGCCCCGACATAGGGCTGCTCCTCAGCTGTAAATAAAGTCAGGGCATCCCCTTCAGCCTCAGCGCGTCCAGTCCGTCCAATGCGGTGTACATAATCCTCGGGGTTTTCCGGAACACTATAATTGATCACATGGCTAACGCCCGCAACGTCTAGACCACGGGCGGCAATATCCGTGGCGACCAAGACTTCATATTGTCCGCTCTTAAACCCATCGAGGGCTTCCACCCTTTCACGTTGGGAACGATCGGAATGGATCACTGTCACGGTGTGTTCACTCGACCCGAGACGGGCGGCGATCATATCCGCCTCGACCTTGGTCCGCGTAAAGACGATCACACTCTTGTAATCTGTTTTTTCAAGGATTTCCATGAGTAGTTCAAATTTCTGATCCTTGGCCACGGGATAAAGTGCATGGCTGATCGTCTCAGCAGGCCTAAAGGTACGAACCACTTCGATTCGTTTTGGATTATTCAAAATCCATGAAGCCAGACTTTCGATCTCCGGGGGGATCGTGGCCGAGAAAAGTAGTGTTTGGCGTTCCTTAGGCATTTGAGAAACGATACGTTTGACATCAGGAATAAAGCCCATGTCGAGCATACGATCCGCCTCGTCAATGACCAGATGCTGGATTTTATCGAGGAAAAGCTCTTTCTGCTCAAGTAAGTCAAGAAGACGACCAGGGGTAGCCACAACAATGTCCGGTTGATTTTGTAAGGCTTCACGTTGGATCCCATAGCCCACACCGCCGTAAAGGATCGCAATCCTTAGGCCTGTATACAGACTGTATTCCCTGAAAGAGTCTGCCACTTGGAGTGCGAGCTCGCGTGTGGGAGCCAACACGAGGATGCGTGTATGCCCTTGATCGTGATCACCAAGCTTCGTCACCAGTGGTAAGGAAAACGCCCCTGTTTTCCCGGTTCCTGTCTGGGCAGACCCGATCAAGTCGCCCCCTTCTAAAATAAGGGGAATCGCCTGTTCCTGGATCGGAGTGGGTTTGGAGTAACCCTTTTTCTGGGCAGCCTGGAGAACTTTTTCGCTCAGTCCCAGCGCTGCAAATGGTGAATCCCAATCGGTGGCAGGAGGTGGCTCGATAGGTTCAGCAGGGGCTTTGGGAACGACATATTCCTCTGTTTTCGGACGTGGCTTACGTTCGTCCGAATATCTTCCTTCACCCGAACGCCCTGCACCCCCACTCTGGTGACGAGGTCCTGCACTTTTTGAGCCTGATCCACGGGAATGGGAAGACGAAGAGCGTGGTGGCCTGCTGGTCGAGTCAGAACGTTCCACTCCACGGTAGGTAGGCGACGATGTTTTGTCTGATTTTACCGGATGACGTGAATGTCCTTTTGGAGGAGGCTCTACTTTTGAGCGGGTGCCGATTATTACTTCGGCTTTTTGCTTTTCAGTCTTTTTTTTGTCTTTTAACTTACCGAAAATTTTACCAATGATCTTTCTTAACATATGAATACTTTTTCTCTCTTTAGAATCCACTCCACTTCTTGCCGATAATCTTTGCCCGAGTCAACCATTAGCAGAAAAATGAAAAAGCCTGTTTTTTTTGAGATTACGCATAAAACAGGCTTTAACCGATATAATAAATAATTTAGCTATTCAATAAACGAATAAATACCATGTTTTACCTTATAAATATGATTATCCCTTGGATTATTAAGAACTTTACTAATACTCACTCGGAGACTCGCATCATTCATTTTTCCATATTTTTCACAAAGCTCATCAATGATTATATTCACCTTAACATCACCTTTTCCTCTGATACATTCATAGACCAGAGCTCTCATTGAACCCTTACGAATAGAAGGTAAGTATGTGCCTTTAGGACGTCCACGCCCCTTTTTTGATGCCAATAATAATACTGCGCCAATTTGTCCCTCTTCCATACTAAAGAGGGCCTCAAGCTTTTGACGGGCCACTTTCAAGTTTTGTAATAGGGCAATTGCCGTATCTATTTCATCTATAGTGGCATCCTTAAACTCTTGAATGGCATTAGAAACTATTTCTGAGGGAGGGATCATATTCATTAGCCTATTATTCTATATTTTTAGAGTCAAATGAAAAACATGTATATAATTTTTCGTATCTATGGAATTTCTAAATTAATTCTTGCCACTATAATAG